>CAJYHH010000924.1 GCA_913773825.1 Candidatus Sericytochromatia bacterium
ACTAACTCAATGAACAAAGTATGTTAAGCCTTTCCCAACTCCGCCAGGCAGGCCGGATTGCACTGCGTCAGGATCAACTTGAGCGAGCAATCGAGTGTTTTGGCGAAATTGCCCTGCGCTGTGATGATGAAGCCTCGCATTATGAATTAGCCGATACTTTAGTCAGAGCAGAACGTTACCAAGACGCCTTGCGCCATTTTCAGCGTGCTTCAGCACTCAATCCTGAGCGCGTTCGCACGATTAACCAAATCGCTTTGATTCAGGCCCAGTTAGAACAATGGGATCTGGCAATTTACTGGCATCTTAAAGCGGTCGAAAAAGCACCAGAAGACGTCAAAGCGTATCAATACCTGGCCCAAATCTATATGCGCTTGGGACAGCCTGCCTTGGCAACTCGCTGGTTTACGCGGGTGATCAGCTTAAAACCTGATGATATGTTTGCCCGCTTTAGTATGGCCCGGCTCTGTTTAAACCACAACTTAGTCAGTGAAGCCGCAGCTTTACTGAGTGAGTTAATTGAAGTCGACCCGACATATGCACCAGCCTGGGTTGAACTTGCCAGTTTATCTGAACAGGCAGGCTCGCCTGAATCTGCCCTGGCTTGCTGGCAACAGGCCCTTAATCTTGATGCTCAGGACCCGGTCTATCGCTACCAGACAATCCGACTGGCGCGCAGCTTAGGCCAGACCGCTTTGTTAGCTGAACTGCAAAACGGATGAACCAGCGGTTTCAAAAGCGCTGGAAGTCCTGGTTTTTAAGCGCTTTAATCGTCCTGTCGCTCTGCCTGCTTTCTGTTAAGATGATGGCAACGATTGACGGCAATGGAGACATCAATGGACTGTTTGCCCGAAGCCTCGGAATGGTCAGCTCAGAGCCAGTATCTGATGCTGCAGGATCATCTACAAGCGCTGCAATTTCATCTGCAGCAGCTGGAAGCAGCCCCCGACGCGCTGACACTGCTGCAGGAGCTTCCTCATCTGGCCGAAATCAACGCTCGCAGTCTCGAGGCCCATACCCTGCTGCAGGCCTTGGGGCGTCACCCTCACAGCCAACTGCAAAATCTCAAACCCGACAGGTAAGCATGTTAAACTATCTCGCTTTAGGTGACTCTTATACCATTGGTGAAGGGCTCCCCTTAGAAGACGCCTGGCCCCATCAGCTGGTGCGTTTAATGCGCCGCAAAGAAACAGAAATCGCTGATCCAGATATCGTCGCCAAAACGGGCTGGACCACAGGTGAATTACTAAAAGCCCTGGAATCAGCACAGCTCAGCCCCCCTTATGATCTGGTGACGCTGTTAATTGGCGTCAATAATCAATATCGTGGCCTGAGCCCTGAAGCCTATAGCCAAGAGTTTGATCAGTTGCTGCAGCACGCCATTAACTACGCTGGCGGCAAGCGTGATCGGGTGTTTGTGGTGTCAATTCCTGACTGGGGTGTCACCCCATATGCCCGTGAAAACGGCCGCGAGAAAAACACCGTCAAACTTGAAATTGATGCCATCAACCGCATCGCTGCCCGCGCTTGTTATCGCGAAAAAGTAACCTTTCTGAACATCACAGAACTTTCCCGCTTGGCGGGCCGTGAAGGCACCCTCTTAGCCGATGATCGCCTGCATTATTCTGCTAAAATGTACCGTCGCTGGCTGGATGAAATTCTGCCTAAAGTCTGGCTAAACCTGTTTCCGGGTCGGGATTATCTTCCGCCCCATGTCTATCGCCATGGCTTTGAACCTGTGGGGGATGCCTCATGAGTCGCAATCGCTTACTCTCTTGGGTTTTAGGGGCGGCCGGCTTGTTGACTTGGGCAAGCCCCATCCTGGCAGCTGAACTAAAAGCAGGCCCCTTAGTCGGTGATACAACCGAAACTGACAGCATCATCTGGATTCAGACTGATTCACCCGCTCCGTTTCAGATTCGCTATTGGCCAGTGGATCAGCCTGATCAAGTTCAAAGCAGCTTGGTTGGCCAGACTCGCCAGCTTGATTTTATGTCCGGCCGCGTCAAGCTCACCGGATTAAAACCCGGCACCCGTTATGTGTATGAACTGCTTTTAGAAGGTGAACTCACACCTCGCCCTTATGCGCTAGGCTTTAGCACCATTCCCGCTTACCGTCCGGGCTCAGTTGAGATTCCTGATTTTAAGATCTTAGTCGGCTCCTGTTTTTATCTCGATGACCCCCTGCTCAAAATGCTGAATATTTCGTATGGAACCGGCATGCAGATCTTTGAGCAAATGGTCAAAACAGGTGGGGATATGATGTTCTGGCTCGGCGATAACGTTTATCTGGCTCCTTTTGACTTGTCCAGCCGCTATAACATGACCCAGCGCTATAATCGCCATCGCCGCTCCCCCGAAGTTCAGTCTTTATTTGGCGGCATGCCGCAGCTGGCAATCTGGGACGATCATGACTTTGGTCCGAATAATTCGAATAATCAGTTTCCTCGCCGCCAGGATTCACTGGATCTGTTTAAAGCTTATTGGCCGAACGCTCGGGCGGGTTTACTGACAACCCCTGGCGTGTTTTTTACTAAAAAATATGTCGACCTGGAATTTTTTGCTACAGATAATCGTTATCATCGCGATCCCAACGACGATCCCAATCCCAACAAAGCCTTCTTTGGCGCCACTCAATTGGCCTGGCTCAAAAACGAGCTCAAAGCCAGCAAATCAACCTTTAAAGTGGTGATTGTGGGCTCACCGGTGCTGAACCGCCACTATGTAGAGGCTTTAAGCCAGTCCAAAAAAGAGTACAACGAGCTGATGGACTTTATTAAAGCAGAAGACATCAAAGGAGTCGTGTTTTTATCCGGCGACCGCCATCATAGCCTGTTGATGAAAATGGATCGCCCTGGGACTTATCCCTTGTATGAATTTACCAGTTCGCCTTTAACCAGCAATCCGACTCAGCTATTAGACCCGATTGAACTCGAAGACGACTGGGTGGTGCCTGACACTTACGTCTTTGAACGCAACTTTGGCCGTTTACATGTCCACGGCACCCAGGGCGCGCGAGTTTTATCGCTTGAGACCTGGGACAGCCGCGGCAATCTGCTCTGGTCACATGATATACCGGAGAAAGAGCTGGGTTATTAGGCTGTAAAGGCCGTGGTCTATGAAGAGCATTTCTCTTAACATAGCCTATAGCCTGCAGAGCCCTAATAAGGCTTGACAATCACCATAATCGCAATGATAATCAGCAACACCGTCGGGACTTCATTAATCAGTCGGGCCTGTTTGCTGGTGAGTTTACAGGTTCCGGCTTCTAGCTGTTTGCGCACCACCGCAGAATAACCGTGATAACCTGTCAGCAAAATCACTGAGAGCAGCTTTAAATGCATCCAGCCTTGTTTGAGCCAGGCTGGATTAAGAATCAGCAGCGTAATCCCAAGTACCCAGGTCATAATCAGGGCGGGGTTCATAATAAATTTAAGCAGCTTGCGCTCCATCACGGCCAGGGTGGCTTTGACCTCGTCTGAAGTCGCTTCGATATGATACACATAGAGCCTGAAGATATAAAAGGCTGCGGCAAAAAAGGCAATCACGGCAATGAGATGAAAGGCTTTGACCCAGAGATAAAGGTCGGTCATATTGGCTACCTGCATGATGAGATGTCAGGTCATTGTAGCCTTAGGTCAAGACCGCAGGAAGCAGTTTAATAGCCAAACGTCTATCTGTTAAATAGATTCACATGTTATGAAATAACGATGTCTTCATATATTATTGCCCTTGCTGTTTTGGGATTCCTGGGCATCACATCAGCCTGGTTACCCCGCGCTCTGCGTGGGACCGCTTTACCCTATCCCATAATCTATCTGAGTTTTGGCTGGATATTCTTTAGCTTGATACCTGACTTTTGGCCTGTTGATCCCTTTGCTCATCCCGATATCATTGAGCATCTTAGTGAACTAGCCATTTTGATTGCCTTAGCAGGAGCTGGCTTTAAAATTGATACCCCGTTTAATTGGAAGAGCTGGAATAAAACCTGGCGTCTGTTGGGGATCACCATGCCGCTGTGTATCTTTGCCGTGGCGCTGGGAGGCTGGTATTGGGTCGGATTGGCCCCGGCAGCCGCTCTTTTGCTTGGTTCTGCGCTGGCCCCAACTGATCCGGTTCTGGCAGGCGATATTCAAGTCCCACCGCCGAATAAAGGCGACCAGAATCATGTCCGCTTTAACCTGACAGCAGAAGCAGGTTTAAATGACAGTCTCGCTTTTCCCTTTGTTTATCTGGCGATAGCGGTACTGATCCATGGCCTAAAACCCGATCTCTGGCTAATGGACTGGTTTTTAAATGACGTGATCTGGCATCTGGGCATGGGCATTCTTTGTGGTCTGGGGATTGGGCGTTTTTTAGGCTGGCTGGTGTTTTGTCTGCCAGGCGCTTCACAAATTTCAGAAAATCGCGAAGGCTTTTTTGCTCTGGCTATGACCCTGTTTGTTTATGGCATTACAGATATGCTAGACGGTTATGGTTTTCTGGCAGTCTTTATCTCTGCTCTGGCGCTGCGAGCCACTGAACGCGAACACGGTTACCATGAGCATCTGCATAATTTTAGCGAACAAATTGAACGCCTGCTGCTGGTAACGCTTATGGCCCTGCTGGGCGGCAGCATGGCCCAGGGCCTGATGGGTCACCTGAACTGGGCTGGTGCGATGCTGGGTCTGGCCCTGGTCTTTATCATCCGCCCTTTATCAGGCATGGTAGCGCTAATGGGTTCTGGCACAAAAAAATCTGAAGCCTGGCTGATCAGCTTTTTAGGTATTCGCGGCATGGGCTCGTTTTATTATCTGGCTTACGCCATGAACCAGGCCACCTGGCATGAAATGCCGATGTTATGGTCCATTACAGGCTTTGTTGTGCTTGTTTCAGCCCTGACACACGGAATTCTGGCGCCCGTGCTGATGAAACGCTTTGAATCAAAACCCATAAGTCATACATAACCTTTCAGTCATCTGTTTCTGGTCAAGAGAATATTTCGTCCAGAAGTTTAGTTTAAAAAGAATTTTTGCTTATTTTTACTTTACTTAGCTTTGATTATCTTTGCTTATCTTTGCCTGGCTTTATTTATTTAGACGATCTAAAAGCTCAGGAGAATCGCTTCTCAGGCCAATCAGCATGAGATTTTGTTAGCCGATGCAGGCTGACTAAGTGATTGTTTTTAATACCAATATGACTCAAGAAATTAATCTACTAAATATTTACAATCCTTCCTTGACATGATATCTTTAATCGTTCTTCAAAATAAATTTACAAAGGTAACAAATCATGTCAAATGGCTACACTTTTTATGAAGGAAATGATGGGACACAAGATAATTTGGGCACTCTAGGGTATGCACCTGGAGCTAATTACGATTTAAAAAGCTCAGGAGCCCCGATCGATAATGATGAGGCTCGTTCAGTTATTCTGAATTCCGGGTTACCCCAGGGTTCAGGCTTAGTTGTCTTTGACAGTCCAGATGCATCAATGGATGATGACTGGTGCCAGATTCAGGTATTACAAACCCTAAACACCGCTTATACAATTGATAGCTTTGAACAGAATCTTTCTAATGACACAATTAAACAGACTTATCATAAAGATAATGGCCTGGACGGCAAAGTATCTTATATTTCTGTCTATTCGCCCTGGCCTGTTCCCCTCAATGAAGCAACGATACTTTATGAAGGCTCTCAGGCGGATCTAGAACCCAGTGGCCTAAGCCTTGATCCCAGCACCAATTTTCTTTATCTTGTGAGCGACAACGGTAAACTTGCGCTTAAAGATCTGAGCAACCCAGATACCTCTTGGATTGAGCAGAGCCTGAACTATACGTCTAAGGGTAAGACTTATCCGTATGGGTTTGAGTCAATTGCTTTGGTTAAAGGGAATCTGATGTTAGGGGTCGAAGGCGCAGATGATGCTAAAGATATGAAATATCCCATGATTTTGCGCTTTAACCAAACTTCAGATCCTCAAAACGGTAATCTGGGCAGCTTAACCGGCAGTAGCTGGACACTTGAAATTTCCGATCTGGATAATAATGCCGGAATGGAAGCCATGACATTTGTGCCCGATCAATATTGTCCATCTTCCTGGGGTAGCTCAAGCTACTATGGAGGCTTTTTTCTGGTTGGTTTACAATCCAAACCTGGAGTGATCTACGTTTATGATTTGCCCAAGGGCAATGGTAGTGCACATACTGTCAAAAAAGCTGTAACTTCTTTTACAACCGGCCAAGTCAATCTAAAAACGTCAGATATGTGTTTTGACAACGGGAGTCTGTACATTCTCTACGACGATAGTTTTGATGCTCTGCAAGTTCTGACCCTGTCTAAGTCAGGAGTCAGCTTTACAAATCAAACCATGCCTCCTACCAAAAATTGTGAAGGCATTACGGTCAACGGCTCAACCGTTTACCTGGCGCTGGACCAGAATTCAAACTCTCTAAATAACTACGTCTATCAACTCGATCAATTTGTAATCCCCGGTTGATTTAAGTTCATCCATTCTGTACCTCAGGCTCCGTTTATGCGGGGCCTTTTTTTACGGGTTCTCTTGAGAGAACCAGATGACTAACAAGCCCTTTGCATATCTTCAATATCTGTCAGTTTCGCCCAGCAGCAGGGTCATCAACGGGCTTTCTAATGGTTGGGGATTTAGACCCAGCAGAAAGTCACGGACTTTTAGAATCACGCTGGTATCACGCAGAATGCGATTGTGTCCCAGACCCTTGGTTGTCAGCAGTTCAGCATGACGGGCCGATTTAACCATTGCAGAGGCTTCAGACCAGGGTATTTCAGTGTCGTCTAAATCGTGGATCACCAGCATTTGCTGCTTGAGTCTGGGTACCAGCACTTTTGGGTCAACCTCTGCAACGGGCGCATAGTGGCGTTCCAGCCGGTTAATAATTAACGATTCGACATAGGCATCAAGGCCCATTTTTTGTCTAAAGGCCCGATACATGACCTGACGGATTTCGCCAGGTGCGCCAAGTGTCACCAGTTGTTTGACCGGCACACCGCGTGAAGCAGCATTTAGAGCCGCTGCACCGCCCAATGAATGCCCAACAATCGCTTCAAAAGGCCCATAGTGACGGTTCACTTCTTCAATGGCGTTAGCAAAATCAAACAAAGAGGCTCGTTTACCGCTGGAATCCCCATGAGCCGGCGCATCCATTACCGTTACGCCAAAACCAGCTTCGACGAAAACATCGACCCAGGCTGTAAACTGACTGCCACGACCGGCCCAGCCATGAACCAGCAGTACTTTCGGCCCGCTGCCCCAATTCCAGACCCGGACTAAATCATCTGCAACCTGGACACTTCCCTGACTGGCGCGATGAAAGACTTTGGCTTCAGTTGGACGCAGAGGCAGACGACTCGGCGTAACAAACAGCTTTTCGCCCCAGGCAGCGGCTTTTTCAGGACGGAGCTTGCCGTTTAAACGCAGAACACCACGAGCTCCGTGGTAGCGAAGTTTATTAACGAACGTTCGTGCTTTTTTAGCGTATGACTTTTTCATGTTCCTCACCTCTGTCCTTTGCTCTATCTGATTCTCTTTGTTTAAGTGTGTCTCTAAAGTCGTTTTAAAAAGGTCTCAAAAGCCGCGCGGGCTCTATCAGCGGCGGCTTGATCCTGAAGCAGGCGATGATAAAAATGCGCTGACAGCATAATGCCGTACAGTTCCTGCACTAGCTGGGCTGGGATACCATCGGCTTTAAAAGCGCCGACTTCCTGAGCCAGCTTAATCGTGGTTTCAAGAGTATGAATCAGCTGTTTTTGAGTTGCAACCAGCTTATCGCGTACAGCGCCGGGCCGATCGTCAAACTCCATAGCCGCAGCCATAAACGGACAGCCATGGCGACGATCTTTCGACAGCCCCCAAGCCAGCCAGTGCTCAAAAATCGAGCGCAGACGGGCTTCACCACGAGACAGGGTCAGCGCAGGCCGAATCACTTCTTTGGTGAACTGATCAGAAAGGGTGTCAAGCACCTGAATCTGAAGCTCTTCTTTAGAGCGAAAATGACCAAACAGACCACTTTTAGACATCTGCAGCTCTGTTGCAAGCTGACCAATACTCAGGCCTTCAAGCCCAAGTCGGCTGGCGCTAGCAGCTGCATGCTCTAAAATGATTTGCCGGGTCTGTACACCTTTACTCATACTTTTTATCATAAACGAACGGTCGTGCTTTTTCAACCCCTACCACGGACGGGGAGGACAAAGATGATGAGACAGCAGAAAAAGATAAACCAGTTAATTCCCGTCCTCTTAATCCTAACCATGAAATCCTTCCCATCCTCCCCCTCAGTGATAAGGCCCCCAAGAAGTAATAAAACTCCCTGGGGGCCAAATTAACTATTGTCTGTGTATTTTGCCTTTAAGCCACTCGCAACCAGCGACTAGCTATCAGCTTTTAGTAACGATACAGCTCAGGCTTAAACGGACCAGCGGCGTCAATGCCGAGGTAACCAGCCTGGTCAGCACTCAGAACGTCGAGTTCGACGCCGAGTTTAGCCAGATGCAGGCGAGCGACTTTTTCATCGAGGTGCTTAGGCAATACGTAGACTTCGTTTT
>CAJYHH010000925.1 GCA_913773825.1 Candidatus Sericytochromatia bacterium
TGGAGTTCAGACGTGTGCTCTTCCGATCTCGCCCGATTTAGGCCCTGTTGAATTCTGTCTGGGCTCCCAACAAGAGGGAGCGATTCCGATTGAGTTATTGGCTGATGGTCGTCAAGGGGCTTATTCATTTGAGCTTCAGGATCGAGATGCAAAAATCTCACGCTATGCGCATATAGCCCCGTTAGCCCAGCCAGGTGATTTGGTCTTGATTGATTATTACACCATTCATCGTTCAGGCTTTAACCGCTCTAATCGAGCCCGCTGGTCTATGCAAATGCGCTTATTTGACTTCCGCAATCCCCTGGGTCGCTCATTGGCCTGGAAAGGCGGCCCACCTGCTGAGGCCAACCTAAGGAAATATTTTCCGGAGCTTATTACTAATGGATAACGGCATGTTCTGTCATGTGTGTCAGCAGCAGATTTTGGCCCCTGTTTATAGCTCAAGCGGGAGTTTTTCCCTGACTTCTTTATGCCAGATCGCCCCCAGCTCAGTATCAGTGTATTTCTGCCCGCGCTGTGCCCATGTTCAGACCACTGAGATCGGCGATCTGGAGGCTTATTATGCTCATGACTATAAGATCACGATCCAAACCCCAGAAGAAGATCAGATTTATCAAATTACAAATGGCCAGACCTTGTTTCGCTTTGATCATCAGGTCAAAATCTTGCAGCACAAGCTAAACCTGCCCCAGGGCGCGCGCGTGCTTGATTATGGCTGTGCGAAAAGCGCGACGATGCGTAAATTAACCGCTGTCAGACCCGATTTAGAGATTCATCTCTTTGATGTCAGCGATATGTATCTGCCCTTCTGGGCTGAATTTGCCAAACCACAGAACTGGGCGACCTATACAGTACCGCCCGATTGGCACCAGCGCTTTGATCTGGTGACATCCTTCTTTGCGCTGGAACACGTCGCGGATCCGGTTAAGTTTATGCAGCAGATTTATGCGCTGCTTAAACCTGGCGGCAGTGTGTATATGATTGTGCCTAATTTTTTAGTCAACACCGCAGACTTTGTGGTGGCTGACCATGTCCAGCACTTTACCCCGGTTTCGTTTGAGACTTTGTTAGCCCTGAGTGGCTTTGAACTTGTTGCCTTAGACAGTGAGTCTCATTATGGCGCCTGGATCGTACATGCTCGAGCAGCCTCAACCCAAACACCGGCTCCCCAAGCAGAGGCCGTGGCTGAACTTAAACAGCGGGTTGAAACAATCTCAGCTTACTGGACGGGCCTCAGTCAAAGTGTGCAGGCCTTTGAACAGGCCCATGTCCAACAAGTCACAGCTGTCTATGGGGCAGGCTTTTATGGTGCCTTTATCAGCGCCTGTCTGCAAAACCCTGAAGCTCTGGCCTGTTATATCGACCGCAACCCTCATCTCCAGGGGAATCAACATCTGGGCAAACCCGTTGTTGCTCCAGAAAATTTACCCGATCAGGTTCAAGCTATCTATGTCGGTCTAAACCCTGCAATTGCCCGTGACGCAATAGCTCAGCTCAGCTCCTGGCGTGAGCGCAGTCTGGACTATTATTGGCTCTGATGTTAAGTCTTGAAACCAATCAAATCAGGCTCAGGCCTGTTCAAGCAGCCGATCTGCCCAGGCTTTTATACTTGCGAAATGATCTAACCCTGCAGCTACAGTTGCTTTCCAGCCCAAGGCCGAACACCCTTGAACAAGTCCAAGCCTGGATCCAAAGACGTTCAAGCCAGCCCGACTCGTTGTTTTTTGTGATTGCAAAGCTCAGTAATGATGAATGTCTGGGTTTTATTCAACTGACCCAGATCCAGCTCTTACACGGCCACGCCAGCCTTGGCATTTGTTTAGCCCCAGAAGCTCGCGGGCAGGGTTACGCCAAAGAGTCCCTGGCCTTATTAGAAACTTACGCCAAAGCGATTTTTAATTTGCGCAAAATTCTGCTGGAAGTTAGAGCTGATAATCAAAGCGCCATTTCACTTTATAGCCAGTCTGGTTATCGCCAAATTGGCGTTTTAGAAGCTCACTTTTTTGCTCAAGGCAGCTATCATGATGTGCTGATGATGGAAAAACAACTGGTATGACCGATCAGACCGTGGTGGTGATTTCGCAGCCGATGCTGTTTCCTTGGGTCGGGATGTTTGAACAAATCATGCTGTCAGATATCTTTTTGTTTTATGAAGATGTCCAGTTTTCAAAAGGCAGTTTTGTTAATCGGGTTCAGATTTTATTGCCTGAAACCGGCTCAAAGTGGCTGACGATTCCTTTGAACAACCGCAGTCTGGGTATCCAGATAGAGGCCCTGGAAGCCCCAGCAGATGGCGCCTGGAAAGCCCAACATCTGGAATTTCTGAAGCAGGTTTATCAACACGCCCCCTATGGCGATCAGATGCTGGCGCTTGTTCAAGAAACATATGGGCATTCAGATACTCCTCAAGTCTCAGCTTATCTTAAATACGGCATGATGCTAATCAGCGACTACTTAGGTATGAGCCCGACAACCCGGTTTTTAAATGCCGCTGAGCTCCAGATTGGCGGTCGTTCCAGTCAGCGCGTGCTCGACATTGTCAAAGCTGTTCAAGGCACCGTTTATTTAACCGCTCACGGCGCCCGCAACTATCTGGATCACAAGGCCTTTGAGGATTCAGGAATCGAAGTGCGCTATATGAACTATCAAAAAAAGCCTTATCCTCAGTTTCACCGCAGCCATTTTGAAGCCTCCGTTTCGATTTTGGACCTAATCGCCAATCTTGGCCCCCAAAGTTCAATGTATTTACAGCCAGACACACTCAATTGGAAGGAATTCCTTAATCATGACTGATCCCATTAGCGCGTTTTATCAGGAAATTGCCACAAATGTTCAGGGCCTGCTGGACGATTCAGATGTAAACGCCCTTTCACGTATCTGGCTTCGCGAAATCACGCCCTATAAATACGCCTTTAACTTTAGCTGGATGGGCCGGCCCTGTATTCAGTTTCCGCCCGATATGATCGCGTTACAAGAATTAATCTGGGATTATCGTCCCGATGTAATCATCGAAACAGGCGTTGCTCATGGCGGTTCCGTGATTTATTACGCTTCACTGCTGGAACTCTTTGCCATCCCTGAGGCGTTTGTGATCGGCATTGATATTGATATTCGCGCGCATAATCGTGAACTGATTGAAAGTCACCCGATGTTCCCGCGTCTAAAGCTGGTCGAAGGCAGCTCAACAGCTGAACAAACCGTGGCAGAAGTTGCAGCATTGTGCCAGGGCAAACAAAAAGTGATGTTAATTCTGGATTCGAATCATACTCACGAACATGTTTTGCGTGAGCTTGAGCTTTATTCGCCGTTTGTTAAACAAGACAGCTATATTGTTGTCTTTGATACCTTGATTGAATATATGCCCGACAGCTTTTTTCCAGACCGGCCCTGGGGCAAAGGAGACAATCCGGCCACAGCCGTTAAAGCTTTTCTGAACCAGAACCCCCGCTTTGAAGTTGATCACGCGCTTAGTGCCAAACTTCAGATCAGTGCCGCACCCGGTGGCTTTTTACGCTGTATTTCAGACTAGTCAGTCTTTCAGGCATAAAGCCGCCAGAGAAAATTCTCTTGCGGCTTTATCCTATCAAGGGTGGTTAATCAGTCTGCTAAAATCTCACGCAGCTGTTGGCAAACCGCTTCAACATCCGCTTGTGTCAGCGACAGCGCACTAGGCAGATTAATCCCATAAGGACTAATCTGATAAGCATGCTGATTCTGTTCTGCCGCAGTCTGAGCCTGCGGTAACGCTGCATAAGCAGGCAAAGAGCTAAGCGGGTAAAAGAACGGCCGACAATCAATGCCGCGTTGTTTAAATGCAGCCAGTAAAGCTTCTTTATCAAGTGAGCTGGAGCGGTCAAGCACCAGCGTCACCATCCAATAAGAATTGCTCACGCCAGCTGGCTCGGCATTCAGACTGATGCCTTTAAGGCCAGCTAAACTTTGTTGATACCAGCTAAAGATCTCGCGTTTACGCGCAACCAGATCCTCAATTCGCTCAAGCTGGGCCAGGCCTAAGGCAGCCTGAAGACTGCTCATTTTGTATTTAAACGCCACTTCGCTATTCCAGAACAATTTATCACCCGGAACACGCCCATGGTCGCGCAAAAACTGAACCCGTTTCCAGATTTCTTCTGAAGCGGTGACCAACATGCCGCCTTCACCGGTTGTCAGGGTTTTGGAGCCATGAAAGCTAAACGTCCCAACATCCCCTAAGCTGCCCGCACGAATACCTTGATAAGTGGAGCCAATGGCTTCTGCAGCGTCTTCAATCAGCGCCAGCCCATGCTGTTGGCAAAACTGCCGCAAAGGCTGATAATCTGGCATACCGCCATAAAGATCCACGCTAATCACAGCGCGGGTTTTGGGGCTTAGGCAAGCCTGCAGCCCCTCAACTGACAGACACCAGCTAAGCGGATCTACATCTGCAAAAACAGGGGTTGCGCCAACATAGCTAATCGGCGCAGAAGTGGCAATCCAGGTCAAATCGGGGACAATCACTTCATCCCCTTCACCAATGCCTAATGCGGCCAAAGCCAGATGCAGAGCTGAAGTACAAGAGGGCAGACTGACGGCATAAGGCACGCCGAGATACGCTGCAAAAGCACTTTCAAATTTTTGATTATACATGCCAGCCTGGTCATACCAGGCGTGACTGACCGCGTCAGTTACATAATCGATTTCTTTTTGAGTGATCCAGGGACCAGCAATCGGGATCCGCGCCATACAACCTCCGATATCAACGGTTGATAAAATAGATTAAAGCCTAAAAAACCCGTTGTTTTGTGATTTAAGGATTTAAGGGTTTACAGGTTCAAAGTCAGGATAACAGGCATCACGTGAAGAGATCACCGTCAAATCAAGCGGCCAGGGAATGCCAAGTTGGGGATCATTCCAGCGTAAACCCGCTGCCGCTTCAAGAACATAATCAGAAGCAATCGAATAACTGGCTTCGGTTTTATCAGTTAAAGTCTGGTAACCATGGGCAAAACCCGGTGGAATATACACGGCCAGCTGATTAGCCTGACTGAGCTCAAGGGCGATATGTTGAAGATAAGTCCGACTCTCAGGTCTTATATCCACAATCACATCATAAAGCGCCCCGCGCGTGCAGCGCACCAGCTTATACTCACCATAAGGCAGCTTTTGATAATGCATCCCCCGCAGGGTACCTTGTTGGTGGTTAAATGCCACCGCGCCATACTGCCAATTTGACGCCAGTCCCAGAGCGGCAAAGTCGGCCTGCGACCAGGTTCGCATAAAATAGCCGCGCTCATCTTCAACCTTTTGAGGCTGAATCAGATAAACGCCTTCAAGCTCGGTCTGGCAGATCTGCATGGCTGCTAAATGACTTCCAGTTCAGGAATTGCGGTAACAAAACGGGTCCCCTTTTGTCGCAGCGGCTCCAGCTGGGTCATGATTTCCTGACGCAGATTCCAGGGCAAAATCAGCACATAGTCAGGGGCTAAAGTTTCAAGTTGCTCTGGTGAGCGAATCGGAATCCTTGAACCTGGC
>CAJYHH010000926.1 GCA_913773825.1 Candidatus Sericytochromatia bacterium
TTCTGTAGCGTGGGTGGTGAGTCAGAAAGTAACTCACAACTCAGTCTTTTAATCTCGAATCAGCTCTAAGATAGCTTGAACGCTGATTGGCAGTTTGGGGTCTTGGGGCTACACTGCATGCACATCCTGCTTGCACTTGATTTAAAAAGCCCCCGACGCCCCAACAATGAAGGAATCTACACGCCATGAAACGCCACATGATCCGCCAGTTTGGCTCTTTAACTGTTTTGTCTTTGGTTTCAACTCAATTATTGGCTGCTCCTGCTCTCGCTGCAGCTGAGACTCAGGATCTGATTAAGCTCGAACACCAAGATCCACTTGTACCGCCTTTAGTTAAAATTCGTCGGATTTCGGTGATTGGGACCCAGTATCAAGACGCCGTCAAACTTGTGATGCAGGCGGCTATTGGCGATGAACTGGCGCCTGAGCTGCTTGAAAAAGATCGCCAGCGGATTTTAGGCCTAGGTTATTTTGCTGATGTCACTCTACGACTTATTCCGATCAGTGAAGGCCATGAGTTGGTTGTTTACGTCCGTGAGTTGCCAGTTTTAAAGCGTTTGCGCTGGTTAAAAGCGCCTACTTTAGTATCGGGTGATGCGCTGATGACGCCGTTTAAAAGTTCACTGAATCAGATTCTCAATCTTCAGGATTTAGAGCAGGCTAAACAGGCTGCTGAATCCCTGTATCGCAGTCAGGGTTATGTACTGGCTCATCTTGAGCTGCAGGAAGCAGACGGTGAACTGGGGCTTTTAATGCATGAAGGGCTTGTCGAGAGCTTTGAAATTGAAGGGCTTGAGCGCAGCGATCAAAATATTATTTTGCGTGAAATTCGCCTGAAGCCCGGTGAGGCTTTTAATCAGCAAATCATGGAAGCGGACCTGACACGTCTGCGCAATCTGGGTTATTTTGACTCCGTCAGCCTGAGGCCAGAACCCGGCAAACAAGATAAAGATCATCAGTTTCGGATGGTGGTCAGCGTCAAAGAAAAACAGTCACGTGATGTGGGGCTTAATTTTAGTCTGAATAATCGTGATGGCGTGCTGGGTGGACTTCATTATACCGACAGTAATTTCCTCGGTAATGGCCAGTATCTTAATCTGACTTTTCAAGCCGGTCTGGATGTTTTGGGTCTGTTTACGGGGCAAGCCAATCAGTCGCAGCGCAGTTTTTATGGCCGAGTTGATTTTAGCGACCCCTGGTTATTGCCTGGCCGCACGTCATTTGGAGCTAGTTTGTTTTCTGAACGCACACCTTTATTTTATGGCTCAGCTCTTAACGGCGTGCCGGGACTTGAAAACGGATTATTACAAACGCGCACTGGCGTTAATCTCAGTCTGGGTCAGCCTTTATTTGGAGATGCGTATTCACCCTGGCGTGGAAATGTATCGTTTGGGGCTGAACAAGTGGCCTTGATGGATTTTAGCCAGGTGCCGCGCCGTGAGCTGTCTTTAAGCAAACGTTTTTCGGCAACAGACGTGTTTTTTAATTTAGGCGGCAGTTTGTCTTATGACACCCGTAATTATGCTCTCAACCCAACAAAAGGCATTTATGGCAGTTTAAGCGCTCAGCCTGTCTGGGGTGACGGCAGCTATTTACGGGTGATGGGAAATCTCAGCACTTATATTCCGGTGATTCCAGAAGCTCTGACTCTGGCGTTTGGGCTGCAAGGTGGAGCTTATTTAGGCCAACAGCCTTTGTATGAACAGTTTTTTGGTACCGGTTACAGCACAATTCGCGGCTGGCAGGAAAACGGCTCGCTGTTTGGCAATAAATATCTGATTGGCTCTGTCGAAGCGCGTTTTCCGATTTTTCAGCCCGTGTCTGGGGTGTTGTTCACCGACATCGGCAATTTCTTTATGGATGAGCGTAGCCGCATGAGTAATGGTTTTGGCACCCTGACTGGGAATGCCCTGCCGTTTAAATACGGCGTAGGCGCCGGTTTGCGAATCGAAACCCCCTTGGGGCTGATGCGGCTGGATTACGGCGTCAGGGATTTTTCCAGCTGGGGCTGGAACAGTTTATTAGAGGCTGGTCAGCTACACTTCAGCATTGGGCATAAATTTTAATGCTGATAATAAATCTAAATTTTTTGACATATTCTTTAAAAAGACTCAAAAGGTCTGATGATGCGCGTTTGTTTACATGATTCTGCACTAATAGAAGCTTTTTTACGTCGTGACCCAGGGCTGTATCTTTATTTGCTTGGAGACCTCGATGGCTTTTTCTGGCCACACACAAGCTGGTATGGCTGGCAAAACCAGCAGGGTGAGATAGAAGCCCTGTGTTTGTTATATAGCGGCGATACTCTGCCGGTCTTGCTGGCTTTAGGCCAGCCAGAAAATCAGGCCTTAAGCCTCTTGCTCAACTCACTTAAAACCCTGCTGCCAAGGCGTTTTTATCTGCATCTGAGCCCCGGCTTCGAACCGATTCTTGAGTCTGATTGGCTGTTAAGTGGCGGTGATCCGCATCATCGTATGCTGCTCACCAGTCCAGAACAATTGCAGGATTGGGAGTGTTCAGAAGCCGTCGAGTTGAGGGATGAAGATTTAACGGCGCTTGAAAGGCTTTACCAGCGGGCTTACCCGCATAACTG
>CAJYHH010000927.1 GCA_913773825.1 Candidatus Sericytochromatia bacterium
TGGGCGTATGAATCTGATAATGACTAAGCAATTTACGCGTCTGGCGTGTATCTTCAGCTAAAATCAGGTCGACCTGTTGAAGCGTTTCCAGACAGCGCAAGGTAATGTCTTTCAGATTGCCAATCGGAGTAGCACAGAGGTGGAGAATGCCTGACATGATTTTTTATTTTATAGGCTATAAGCGTTGGGTACTGATGGTTCAGCACCCTTTACTTATAACAAAGTTTTTAATGATTTGAAGTTTAATTCGACAGGGTCAGAATCTCGTGGCCATTGTCGGTTACAGCAATGGAGTGCTCAAACTGAGCAGACCACTTGCCATCATCTGTAATCGCCGTCCAACCATCACTTAGAACATGAAGGTCAGGTGTACCAAGATTGATCATGGGCTCAATAGTAAACGTCATACCCTTACGCAGTTTGGGACCCGTGCCTGGACGACCATAATGAGGAATCGAAGGCGCTTCATGAAACTGGCGTCCCAGACCATGACCCGTAAACTCTCGTACAACACCATAACCACGAGCTTCAGCTTCAGTCTGAATCAGATGGCCAATGTCACCAACACGAATGCCGGGTTTAACAATGCTAATCGCTTTATGGGTAACTTCACGCGTAAACTCAACCAGAGCACGCACTTCAGGGGACACTTCACCGACGTAGTAAGTGCGGTTAGTATCACCGTGAAAACCGTTTTTAAGGGCTGTGACATCGATATTGATAATATCGCCTTCTTTAAGGATGTCTTTTTTGCTTGGAATGCCGTGACAGATCACTTCATTAATAGAGCTACAGATGCTTTTGGGAAAACCTTTGTAGTTCAAGGGAGCTGGATAAGCATCGTGTGAGACGATAAATTCATGGCAGAGCTGATTAAGTTCTTCGGTGGATACGCCAGGTTTGATGTAGTCGGCAATCATGTCTAGTGTACGCGACGCAAGTCGCCCAGCTTCACGCATAAGCTCGATTTCGCGTGCGCTCTTGATGCTAATCATTAAATGGGCCTCATTCTAGTAAGTTCAGCTTCAATATAACACGCCAAGCGGCGTCATCAGCAGGATTTCCGTGTCAATGCAAGGCTTAGTCCTGACGCGGAATTTCAATGCGAAAACAGCTGCCTTTACCTAACTCACTCTGCAGCGACAAACGATAACCTAACAATTGACAGAGCTGAAAAGTGATGGCAAGCCCCAAGCCTGCACCACCACCATCAGCTGTTCCAATCTGATAAAAAGGCTCAAAAATCAGGGCCTGATGCTCAGGCAAAATCCCCACACCTGTATCTTCAATTTCAATACAATAAATAGTTTCAGAGCTAGACAGCTCAATCCCGATTTGTCCTTTGGGGGTGTATTTAACAGCATTTCCGATTAGATTAATCAAAATCTGGCGTAAACGACCTGAGTCCGTCTCCAGATTCATCACATGTTCAGGCAGCATCAGCTTCAGCGTGAGGCCTTGAGCTTCTACCTGGGCCTGAAATTGAGTCGCAGTATCGCGTAAAAGTCCAACCAGATCTAATGTACGTTGCTCTACACGCATCTGTCCTGACTCAATTCGAGCCAGATCGAGGATGTCATTAACAAGTTCAAGCAAGTGCAAACCATTACTCTGCATACGAACCAAATACTGTTTTTGAGTCTCAGACAAAGGACCTGCCCGTTCAGTTTGCAAAACGCGAGTAAACCCGATTAAGGCATTCAAAGGCGTTCGCAATTCATGGCTCATACTGGCCATAAAACGAGATTTATACTCTGTTGCAGTTGTCAATAAACGCTGTTCGCGATCGTAATGTAGTCTAAAAAGGCAAAGACTGATACTCATCATCATCAGCGCAGCCATTAGTGTTAGCAATAAATCAAGGCGATGATTAAGCTCTGAAGTATAAGGCACAACCCATTCGGGAAACATTCTTTCAAGCAAGCTAACACCCAAAATATTGAGAATCAGCACTGGCCAAAAAATCAGAATATCTCGTAAGGGCAAGAAAGCAAAAACGACAACGCCAAGGCCCAAATAAATATAGGGCATAGACCCCATTAAGCCACCGTTGAGAAACCAAGCCACAGACAGTAGCAATAAACTGAGGTACACAAACAGTACCTGAGTTTCTCGAACACGGCCCCAAAAACGTGAGCTGATATATAAGCCTAAAAATAGAATAAAGCTCAGTAAGTTAAACAAAAACAGACTGATAGGCATCGCAAGACTTAAATTGACTAAGCCCGAAAAAAACATAAATAACATGCTCATCAATAAAGCGGTGTTAAAGAGCCTGTTTTCTAGAGTATGGGCTTGTTCGCCTTGAATCAGCCAGTGAAAAAGCTTTTTCATCAGGTGCCACTTGCAAGCGGATACCTCATTCTAACATGGCTTAAGAAATTTTAAGGGTACACCGCATGAGCGATAAAACCCGATCTGTGACTGGCCTGTAAGCTGGCTGTAAGAGTCTAGCTCTATGCTGTAGGCTGTGATTAACACACTGCATCAACCAGCAGAAAGGTTGCTCTCATGACTCAGGCTTCTCTTAGCTTTCCTCCGGGCGTTGAACTGCTCGGCACTTCCTTGCAAGGCCTGAATGAGGTTCTGACACCTGAAGCGATTGCTTTTATCACTACTTTGCAGCGGGACTTTAACCCTCGTCGTCAGGCTCTGTTGTCACGCCGGCAAAAACGGCAGCAGGCTTTTGACCGAGGCCAATTACCTGACTTTGAATCCGACACCCTAGCGATTCGTGCAGGTAACTGGCAAATTGCCCCTGTTCCGGCCGCACTTGAAAAGCGTCAGGTTGAAATCACAGGTCCTGTAGACGCCAAAACGATTATTAATGCCCTTAACTCACAAGCTGATATGTTTATGGCTGATTTTGAAGACGCCTCAAGCCCAACCTGGGCCAATATGATTCAGGGTCAGCACAATCTTATGCAAGCTGTCGCCAAGCGTTTGAGCCATGTCAGTGGCGGTAAGTGTTATAGCCTCAATGATCAAACAGCGACTCTGATTGTGCGTCCTCGCGGCTGGCATCTTGATGAAGTTCATCTGCGAATTAACGATATTCCGATGTCAGCCTCTCTCTTTGACTTTGGCTTGTTTTTCTTTCATAACGCCAAAACCCTATTGGCCCAGGGCAAAGGGCCTTATTTTTACTTGCCCAAGCTCCAGGGGAGAGACGAAGCGGAGCTCTGGAATGCTGTATTTACGCGTGCTCAGCAATTATTGGATATTCCAGTTGGCAGTATCAAAGCAACTGTTTTAATCGAACATGTTCTGGCCGTTTTCGAAATGGATGAAATTTTGTATGCACTGCGAGACCACATTGTTGGCTTGAATGCAGGACGCTGGGATTATCTATTTTCAATTCTCAAAACATTTAAAGCCCGACCTAATTTTTGGCTCCCCGATCGCTCAATGCTGACGATGCAACTGCCCTTTATGCAAGCCTATTGTCGTCTGCTGGTACAGACCTGTCATCGACGTGGCGCACACGCTATTGGTGGCATGGCAGCTCTGATTCCTAGTCGGCGCCACCCAGAAATAACAGCCCGTGCTTTTGCACAGGTGCGTCATGACAAGGAATGCGAAGCCTTAATTGGCTTTGACGGCACTTGGGTTGCCCATCCTGATCTCGTCAACCTAGCCAGAGAAGTCTTTCAGAGCCGTCTTGGCGATGATGCCCACCAAAAGAGCTTTTTACCTCAGCACTGGATCACAAATTCTCAGCTAATTGACATCCAGATTCCTGATGGCCAAGTGAGTGAAGCAGGTGTCAAACTGAATCTCGATGTCAGCCTGCGCTACCTTGGCGCCTGGTTAACAGGTCAAGGAGCAGTTGCAATTAACCAGCTGATGGAAGACGCTGCCACCGTTGAAATCTCTCGCACTCAGCTTTGGCACTGGCTCCAGCGTCAGCAGCCTCTTAGCGATGGCAGTTTATTGGGCCGTCGCCAGATCATGCTCTGGCTTGAACAGGCCAAAGAAACACTCCAAGCAGAAATCGGCTCCGAAAACTTTAAAGCGGGGCGTTATAACGAAGCGGCAGAGCTTTTACTCAAGCTGATTTATGCTGATACTTGTCCTGAGTTTTTTACCCTCCAGGCTTATGAGCATCTAAAATAACACCTGACAATACCTGAGCCTGCTTCAGACATTGGTTTTTCAGACCCTGATCTAGAACGCTATAATAGGGTCAAATCCCAGGAGTATGGCATATGGATCTGCAGGCTCAGATCGAAAAGACCCTTGGTTATAGCGGCAACTGGAACGAAGATCGCACAAGTTTTCGCGTTGATCCCCTGACTTATGGCTATCTTTCGCCCATTCAGCGTGTGGAACTTGAAGCGGGTGGTATTCATCTGATTTCAAGTCCGATCACTAATACTGAATGGTGGCATTGGTTTATGCCAATCTCAAGCTGCCCACGTTACAAAGGACATCTCGTTAAAATCAAAGACCGCTTTGATGCCTTTTGTCGTGCCGGTGCCTGTACAGAAGCCTGTGGAGCGGACGATGGTTTTGTTGATCTAAGCGCGGCTCGTCTCCGTCTGCAAGAAGAAGCACAGCTGATAGAGAATCTTTTTCCGCGCCTTCAGGCTTATCTCAATCGAGCTGAGCGTTTAAAAGATGAAGTCTGCAAAAGCCAAAGTGTTGGGATTCTGCTTGATAATAATCAGGCTGTCGTAAGCCTATATAGCCGCTTGCGTCCCGAACCAGCCAGTTTTACCCGCCATGTGCAGGCCTATCAACAACTTTATCCGATGATTACGGGTGTACAGGGTAAAGTTAACACAGCTTATTTACCACATCCCAAAACTTATTCGCGCGACGATCTGGATGAACAGAGTGTACTTGAAGAAGCCCGATTTCACTCTTTAGTTGAAGCAGTCAGACAAGAAGCTTTAGATATGATGCACTTTTTGCTATCTCGTAAAGGTGGGTTTATTGAGGATAATATTTACCATCTCAATCAGGACAACATGAGCTATACCCTGCATAACAACCGTATTGAAGCTTCACGGGCTGGCCTGTATATGGGCAACGAAGGTTTTAAAAAGGGCATACAAGAGCTTCAGCGCTTTTTTCAGACCACGTTAGGTGGAGGTAGATGGTAATTTTCAGCTGTTTATCAGGGCTGGTTAGATTTAGAAATGCTTCGCTGATACAGTCGGTAGTCTCCAGAACGATACGCAAGACTCAACCCAAGATTGTTTAAATCCGACACATCACCAGCATCTTCAGGTCCAAGTAAAAAAAGTTCTGCCGGACAAACATCAAGAAAGCGTTGCTGGTCTTGTTGCGGCATATGCCAAAATTGCGAAGCCAATTGGCGTTTGCCTTCATAATCCAAAGTCTCGCTCCAGTGCCCAACCCAGACCCGATGACGGGTAAAAGCCGGTATCATAGCCCCTAGCCAGGCTTGTGAAAACACAAGTTTTTCTTGAGATTGGTTTTGGTTCATCCAATTAAACATCTGCTCGAGTTCTTGGCTATAAGACAGTTTTAAACGATTACATTGCAAGTTCATTAGTCTGAGAGTAGATGGCAACAAACTGATAATAAATAGACTAACCAGCAGAGCTTTAAGGACAGAATGTTTTTGCAGCAAGAGATGACGTAAATAGAACACAGCCAGCAGGGCTGCAGGAATATAGAGAGCCATCAAAAAACGACGTTGAAAGCTAAATGGGGCGTAAGCCAATACAAGGCCCACCAACAGCCAGATCCAAAGCAATCTTAAAGCAGGCTGCCACTCAATTTGACGCCGAAGATGCAGATAAATAGCAGGCAATAATAAGATAGCTGTACTACCAAAACCCACAATCAGAGCCAGAATGCCAGGGCTATGTAAAACATTTGTCTCAATTAAAGTTTTTTCTAAAACTTCGTTACTGTGAAGTAAGTACCAGTTGTAAGCAGCAGGTACTATCCCAAATGCTCCACAAAGCATTAAAAGCAGACCTGTTTTAACTGGCATGCTTTTAAACAGGCCCATTTCTGTACAAAGAAAAATCAGGCTGATTAACGCAAGCTGCAGATAGTCAAAAGGATGGATCTGCGCCAAGACAATCACCGCAAAAGCAACAAGAACTTTCTGTAGCCAAGCTTCTTTAGGCCGAACTAAAACATAAAGCACCGACAGCATACAAACCAGAGCAAGAGCCCAGTGTGGTCGGCTTAATAACTGAAAGGCAGTAAATTCCGGCACAACCAGATCTGGAGGAGCCATTTGAAAATAATCCTCAGTTTTAGGAATCAGCCCGGTTACCCATTGCAGAGAACTCCAACCCAACCCAAATAAAGCACTAAAAACAGCTAAGGTTCTCCAGTTTGGTTCAGAGATTAAACACCCACTCAGCAGCCATAAAAGGGCAAGTGGTAAGAGTGAAAACAAAGCTACACTCACCATCAAACCCTGAGTTGGCTCCAAATTCACCCTTTTTAGGGCTTGGCCTAATGCAAGGTGAAAGCTAAAAAGCGGAACAGGAGGATGAATTTCTTCTGTATAACGATTGCGGTACAACCACTGCCCCTCAAAACCACTGCGAATCTTGGCCAGATAAGTATATGTATCTGTACCAATACCGCGGGTTTGAGGATTTTCTTGAGAAATAAGTCCTGTAAAATGCTCTGTTTTTGGAGTTTGCAAAGCATTGAGCCGTGCAGGCCCAGAAACACTGACTAAAATGCAGCAAACAAAAGCAGCAAAAACGGCCTGACGACCATAACGAAAAAATCTTCTTAACAATAAGGCCTCAAGCCCTGCAAACATCACAAATAAAACAATAATTAAAACAATTTTGTCTGCAGCAGCTTCACCCTGAGTTGCCCAAAGCTGATAAAGACCTAAACAAAACAGAGTCAGAGGCCATAAGCTTAGCAGCCAAGCTGAAACTGCCCACTTAAAGGCATCACTATTTTCAGAATAAGAAGCGGGAGTAAGCAAAGTCTTTTTCAGCTGCCAAAAATCAGAAATCAAACGAATGACTTGTTTCTCCCATCAGAGCATCTTTGCGCTGACGCTTGAAATGCTCAAGCCTGAATTTTAGCAAGACTTTGGATGCCATTCAAGCCAGGTAATAAGCGGTTTTGCCGCATTAAAGCATTGTCTTAGGTAAACGGTGCTGCAATAGCCTGTTTACGTACCTGGGCTTCTCCACCGGCTTCTTGCACAGCTTTGATAATTCCTTCAGCATCCAGCGCTTTTGTACGCTTGCTCATATCATTATCAAACAAACGTTCGTCAATTTCCTGAACAAACTCTCGCCCTTCCAGCAGCAAGCTCATCTCTTTGTTATACATAGCCTGAGCAAGCTGCCCGTCAGCCTCACGGCGTAAAAACGGACTACTTAACGAACGACCAATCATATTGGCAGAGCCAACAATCGCGCGTTCACCGTCTACACTGATTGCTTTGGTATGAATATGATTGCGTTCCCCACCCTGCTCATGACTATAGTAGTGAAGCTTAATCTCACCACGCCCAGAAGCTTTCTGGACTTTGGCAAGCTCATAAGCTGAAAGCAGATTAGCTGGTTTAAACACCCCTGAAGCCAGAGGGTCTGTTGCCACAATCACGTTGATTTTGACATTGCGTTCTTGCATCGCTTTAGTCAGATGGCGCAGAATAGTCTCATCAGAAAAAAAAGCCTGTTCGATGTTAATTTCATTTTGAGCCTCATCGATCAGCTTTACTAATCCACGCTCAATATCAATCTGATGATCATCAGTCACTAAAGTCTGCACACGCGCTTTTTGCTGATACTGACCCCGAGCTTGTAACTGCTCCAGATTGAAAACCAGCTCCTGAGGGGACTTGAGTTGGGCATCTAACGATGCAGGGGGAGCCTCTTTGCGAAACTCATACCAGTTTTCTAAAAACTCACGGTGAACATTGCGAACTTCTGGCCCCGCCATTTTGACCATCACATCGTGATAGCCATCCTTACCCAGATAATGCTCACCCATATTCATCCCACCAACTGTCGCTTGGCTGCCATCCACAACCAATACTTTGCGGTGATCGCTGCGTAGAATGCCTTCTGCAAAGAATGCCCAATTTAAATTTTTATCCAGATTGGCTTTAGCCTGAGATTTTTGGACGGGTGTCATCTGAGAGGCCTCTATTTCCTGAGTCACTTTAACGCTGGCCTGACGCAGCATATTGGCACTCGCCTCACCTGCATGGGGATCCCCTTTCCAGCTATTAAAAATAAAGCGGACATCAACGCCTTTTCCTTGAATCAACTTAGCTTCACCCTTTGCCAGACCAGCTGCTTTACGCGCCAATAGACTCGCAAGTTCCTGCCCAACAGCGTCCTCAGTAAACATAAAGGTCTCTAAGGCAATGGATTCTTTGGCAGAGCCAATCAGGCGCTTCATCTCAGGAAAATATTCTTTACCGTCAACAAAAAACTCTACGCCGTTGGGGCTTGTCTGAATTTTTAAGGGAGCATAATCATGATCCAGGGTATCGAGCCGGATACCG
The DNA here is from genome assembly GCA_913773825.1 of Candidatus Sericytochromatia bacterium. GTDB lineage: Bacteria > Cyanobacteriota > Sericytochromatia > UBA7694 > UBA7694 > CAJYHH01. The sequence goes on from CAJYHH010000927.1 coordinate 8,483, forward strand.
TTAGTCGCGTCAAAATCAAGCTTAAGTGAGGTTTCCAGGTCAACTTTCTGACCATTGCCCAGATCTGCCTGTTTCACTTTCACCTGACTACGTGACTGAACTTGAGGTGTCTTGCCCGGTGCCTGATGGGTATAAAGGGAAATATCCCCTTCAAATGTCCCTGACTTAAGATAATCTGTC
>CAJYHH010000928.1 GCA_913773825.1 Candidatus Sericytochromatia bacterium
GGCGTTTGCCTTCATATTCTTCAGCTCGGACTAAACCTTCATCTTCGAGCTGCTGTAAAGCAGGGTAAATTGAGCCAGGGCTGGGCTTCCAGACTCCGCCGCTACGCTCACTAATTTCTTGAATCAGCTGATAGCCATTGCGGGGCTGCTCAGCCAGTAACGCCAAAATGGCCTGACGCACATCACCACGTTTAACGCGCTGGCCGCGACGAGGACCAAAAGGCCCGCCCCGGCCCCCAAATGGATGCCCACCGCCAAAAGGCCCCCCAAAAAAGCCGCCGCCAAAATGACCGCGAGAGCCACCAAAGAAATATTTGCGATCAGAGCCTTTGTCAAAGCCGCGCTCAGCCCAGACATTTTCAGTCTGTTCATCACCCTCAGTTAGGTCTGCGGCATACTGCTGACCCTGTTGAAGATGCTGATATAAATGTCGACGTAAATGCTGGCGATAGCCGTGACGAGGGTGGTGACGGTCTTGTTCATTTTTAAAAGCATGAAAAAAAGAATGCATAAAATTATTCCCCATTTCTGATCAAAGCGGTTTTATCCTTTCTAGCGTCTAACTAGTGTATCTTTGATCTATCAAGATATGTTTACGATATATCTTTAAATACTCTTTTGTCAAGCAAACTTTTGTCATGTTTGTAGAGCAGACTACTAATTTGCTACAATTGAGTGTTTGCCGTGCGTGCCGAGCTCCTAAACAGACTTTAAAACTCGCCAAAAATCGCCCAAACCCGTCTAAATATAAAAACATTACTTTTACTTAGCTTTTTATTTAGTCTTTATCTAGCAAAAGAGGAATTAACAGGCCTTTATGAAGACCCATCTGTGGATCGCTAATGCCCTTATCCTGACCCAAAATGCCGAACGCGAAGTCCTGCGCGGCCATATCGAAATCTCAGACGATCGAATTATTGCTATACACCCTGCTGAAGTCCCCGTGCCGCAGGGCGTCACCACCCTTGATGCCAGCGGATTGGTTGTGATGCCAGGTTTTATTCAGCCGCATATTCACCTCTGCCAGACTTTATTTCGCAATCTTGCAGACGATCTTGAACTGATGGACTGGCTGGCTGAACGGATTTGGCCTTTAGAAGCCGCTCATGATCCCGAGAGTCTGTATTTATCAGCTCAATTGGGGATTCAAGAGCTGCTGGCTTCTGGCACAACTTGTATTCTTGATATGGCAACGGTTCATCATACCGAAGCTGTGCTTGAAGCCGTGCGCGACAGCGGCATCCGCGCCAATGTTGGCAAGTGCCTGATGGATCACCCTGAAACCACCCCTGAGTCTCTACGCCAGGACAGCCAGGTTGCCCTTGATGAAGCCAAAGCCTTATTTGAAAAATGGCATGGTGAAGCCAATGGCCGCGTGCAAGTCTCTTATGCTCCGCGCTTTGTGGTGGCCTGTACTGAAGATCTGCTGCTAAAGGTTCGTGACCTAGCTGCTGAACAAGGTGCCCTGATTCATACTCACAGCAGCGAAAACGAAAAAGAAGTTGAGCTGGTACGCAATCTGGTTGGCCAGGAAAATGCTGCTTATCTCCATGATATTGGCATGATGTCTAAGCGACTGGTGCTGGCCCACTGTATCTGGCTCAATGACGAAGAAATCAATCATCTTAAAGAAACCGGAACTCACGTCACCCATTGTCCCAGCTCTAATCTGAAGCTGGCTTCGGGCTTTGCCAAAGTACCTGAGATGCTTGAAATGGGGATCAACGTTGCTTTAGCGGCTGACGGTGCTCCTTGTAATAACAATCTCTCGGCCCTGCAAGAAATGCGTTTAGCGGCCCTGATGCATAAACCCGGTCGTGGCCCTCGCACGCTGCCTGCCAGCAAAGTGCTCGACATGGCCACCTTACACGGTGCTCAAGCGATGGGCTTAGCGGATCAAATTGGCTCGATTGAAGTAGGTAAAAAAGCCGACATCATTGCGCTGGATCTGAATCAGCCAGCCAATTTTTTGCCCTATCACAAAGAAGACATTCCAGCCTATAGCCAGCTGGCTTCAGCTATTGTTTATGCCAGCCAGCCTGCTCATGTTAAATGGACGCTGGTTGATGGCGAAATGGTTGCGATTGATGGACGGGCGCTGCGAATTCCGTCACGTGATCTCGAACCCCTGCGCGTGCGGGATATTCAGCGTAAGCTGATTCAGCGGGCAGGCCTAACGCTTTAAGGCTAAAACGCTTAGAGTATTTTTAGCTAAGCCTTATCAGACAGCCTGATCGATTAAATTATAATTTAATCGATCAGGCTGATTTTGTTGCAAAGCAGAGGCTGCAATTTTAAATCTATCGGTTATGATCTAATCAGTTACCGTGTGCTGTTTAGAAGACTGTTTATGATTTTTGTTTTGCAGACTTAAGTTTTTATGTTTGCTGCCGATTTCTTTTAATGCCCCTGTTGAATCGTTTGGATATTGAATCATTGTGCGTCTTTGACTTGATGTTGTGTTTGCATGTGTATTTGTAGAGGTGGAGGCCAGTCAGCTATGGATCAGCATCTTAAGGTTGAGAAACCGACTCGTCGGCGTTTTTCAAATGGATTTAAAGCTCTGTTGTCTTTGCTCGGCGCAGATGCCAGGCAAATCAAACACTCAACCCCTATCAGCCCTGCACAACGGGCCAAACAAACGCCAACTGAAGCACCTATTCCAGAGGCCAGTCTAAGTCTGATGGATGTCATGTCTGCGCTGCCTCCGGCTCAGATACCAAGCTGGTTTAAACAATTCTTTGAATATGAGCCTTTGTTTCGGCTTGAGCATTTTTTAGAGCGCAGTGTGGCTCAGCGTTCCCAGCTGATTGCTCTGCTTGAAAAAGCCCATGAAGCCCATCTGTGCCGGACTCGCCAGACTTCTGAGCTGATTGACCCCGAAAATCTGCGCCGCTTTATTGAGCAGGCTCAACGGCTTCAGAACACCCTTAAATAAACACGCAAACCCTTTATGTTAAACCAGCGCGGCTAAATAATCCTGTAATTGGCGATTAAAACGCGCAACAGCGAAGCTAGAAGCATGTTGATAAAGCACAGCTGGATTAAAGTTCAGCGATTCAAAGCGCTGAATTGCAGCATCCAGACTGCTAAGCGTCTGCTCGGCAAAAAACACGCCGGTTTGTTCAGCTTTAACCGTTTCTAAAGCCCCACCTCGCCCAAAAGCAATCACCGGGCAACCATAGGCCTGGGCTTCAACCGGCACAATCCCAAAATCCTCTAAAGGCGGAAAAAGCAAGGCGCGGGCACGGCTAAACAATTGCTCCAGCTGAGGGCGTGAGACTTCGCCTAAAAATTCAATATTTGGGCCAGCTTTAGCCTGTAACTTAGCTCGTTCAGGGCCATCTCCGGCCACAATTAAACGCTTACGATTGGCATTAAACGTCTCAACAACCAAATCCACCCGCTTATAGGGCACATGGCGCCCGGCAATTAAATAAAAATCGTCTGGCTGGCGCTGAGGCTGCTGGGCTGGGACATCAACGGGCGGGTAAATCACGGTGGCTTCACGGCGATAATATTTGGCAATCCGCTTGGCGACAAACTGGGAGTTACACAGCAAATGATCCACCCTGGCGCTGCTGAGCTGATCCCAGAGGCGAATATAGTGAAGCAGCGGATGGGCCAGAGCCTGCTTCCAGTTTGACATCCCGCTCTGCCGCAAATAAGGGTGAAGCATATCCCATGCATAACGAATCGGAGTGTGTAAATAACTGACGTGCAGGGTCTCAGGCCCTGTTAGCACCCCTTTGGCGCAGGCATGACTTGAACTCAAAACCAAATCATATTCACTTAAATCAAAAGCTTCAAAAGCCAGAGGCATTAAAGGCAATAAAGCGCGATGACGCTGAAGTTTTTTAGGCAAACGCTGCAAAAAAGAGGGCCGAATATCAAGTGTTTGAAAAGCTGAGGGTAAACCGGCTGGATGATGCAAAGAAGTATAGACCGGCGCTTGCGGAAACAGCTGGTGCATCTCAAGCAAAACGCGCTCAGCGCCGCCGTATTCGGTTAGCCAGTCATGAACCAGGGCAACTCTTAAAGACATCTGTTATAAACCTCACGTACACCCTGCGCCATCTTTACCCAGCTATAGTCTGGCCGCTTGAGGTTAAGCTGAAGCTTTTGTTGTTCTGACAAAACGAGATAACGAGACATCCCAGCAGCCCAATCATCAACTTGATCCGCGACAAACTCAGCCTGGGGAATGACTTCACGAAACACCGGAATATCTGCAGCCAGCACCGGGCAGCCACTGGCTAAAGCCTCAATCCCGGGCAAACCAAAACCTTCCAGACGTGAAGGCAGCAAAAGGGCCTGAGCATGACGATAAAGTACGGGCATCAGGGATTCAGACACATTTTTAAGCGCCAGATGAAAAGCCTCACCACTCTCTGGCACACCGACACTCACGAGCGTGTGGGTCTGGCCCTGCTGAATCAGCTGCTGGCTGGCAGCCAGCGCCAGCTCAAAACGCTTATGGGGCTTAGGATTGCCGATATAAAAAAAATAGGGAGTCTGAACACCCCAGTGTTGCAGCGTTTGAAGCTCAGAGGCTGATGCCTCAGAGGTGTAAGCAGACTCATAGCCCGGATAAGTCACTGTTGAGTCTAAGCCACACCATTGTTTAATTTCAGCAGCAGAGGCTTTTGAAACGGTTAAAATCCCAGCTGCAGAGCGCAATCTGCGACGTAACCAGGCGTAATAAAGCCGATATTTTAAGCTGTTTTCCTGCAGATGAATCAGATCGTGAATCGTCATCAGCCAGGGGCAAGGACTGTGATAGGGCATCCAGTAACTTGGTACATGCAGCAAACTAGGCTGCAGCCTGTGTAATAAACGGGTCATCGCCACAGGCTCCTGGGGTGAAAACAACGGCACCCCGCAGTCAATCCAGATTAAACCTTCACGGCCCAAATCAGCCGGGTTAAAATCAGCGCGATTGTATAAGACCCAGAGCGATTCACCGCGTTTTAAAGGTAATTCACGCAGCAGATTTAAGCTGTAACGGGCAATCCCATGCAGAGGTTGTGTCAGCCAACGGGCATCCATGGCAAGCGTCACGTCTGTTCGCCTAGTCAGAGAATTTCTAGAACCGCTTCAGGGGGTCGGCCAAGGGCGGCTTTCTGATCACCCACCAAAATTGGCCGTTCGATTAAAATTGGATTGTCAGACATCAGCTGCAGCCATTCAGCAGCCGGACGCTGATCATTTTTGCTCAGACCCAGCTCTTTAAAACGAGCTTCGCCGGTGCGCATAAACTCTAAAGGCTGTTTGCCCAATTTTTGAGCAACAGACTCAAGTTCAGCCCTAGTCGGCGGCGTATTGAGATATTCCAGCACATTAAAATTAAGGCCTTTGTCTTTAAGCAAAGCCAAAGTCTCACGGCTTTTGCTACAGCGAGGATTGTGATAAAGCGTATAGGACATCTTATCTGACATAGGGGCCTCCGAGTCTATTTTGCCTGTTCAGGGTAACATGTCCAGCGCCTGACAAACCGG
>CAJYHH010000929.1 GCA_913773825.1 Candidatus Sericytochromatia bacterium
CATGAGCGGGAGCTGCGTGAGCAGCAGTTGCGGCCACTGCTACTGCTGCTGCGGGTTTAGCAGCAACGGCTTTACCAGCCGGAGCAACGTTTTTGTAACCGACAATTTTATACCCAACGCGTTTACCAGCGCGGTTGTAAATCGCTTTATAAATCGGCGTTTTAACAGGCTTTACTTTAGCGGGCTGTTTAGCAAGGGGCTGGGCAGCAGCCTTAGCAGGAGCAGCCTGAGTATGCTGGGCAGATTTAAACGAAGAGTAAACCACTTCTTCATGTTCACCGCTCTGTTCAACGCTTTCGCGCAGTGAACGGCCAGGCGTTGTAGCCTGAGCAATTTGTTTGCCAGACAGCGTCAAAGGACGACCACCGTCAAGCTGAGAGAGATTCCAGAAAGACAGAGCAATCAGCACCACTGAAATCACGGTGCACTCAGGCCAGAGTTTAAAGAAGCTGCGGATATTAAAGCTAACCGTAAACTCATAACCATGCTGGAAGCTGTAGATCAGGTTATAGAGAGAGAAGCCCAAACCTAATACTAAAGCGGCAGCAAACAGCACCATCAGCGGGCTTAAGCCAGCTGCGGCACCGAAAACAAACAGCAGGACTAAAGGCACAAAGCCAAATAATGTCAGCAGGCCATAGCCAATCAGATTGCGACGGATACCGGGGCGAGTAAAGAGTTTGACGGGTTCAGCGGGCGCTTCTGGTGCGGCTTCTTCAACAACCTGTTCGGGCTCTTCGTCCTGACCAAGCAAAGAGGCAGCAAAGGCATTGGCTTCGCGCTCTTCGTCTTCACGCTCCTGCTGAGCCGCAGCAAGCAGGTCCGCACCGAACATATCATCATCGTCATCATCTTCATCGAAATCGTCGTCGTTCAGGTCTTGCTGATTGGCCATCTGCATCGGCCTGCGCAACAGGTCATCCAGAAACGGGTCGTGCTGATACATAAGGCTAAAACACTTCTCTCTTCTTGCTCAAAGTTTAGGATTCGACGATTTGCACTGCCAGGTGCCGGCCGTCGGGCGTGGTGCCGGGCGAGCCCCGCATCACGGTGTTCTTGCCGATCTTGACCGTGAGGGGCTTGTCGATGCCCTGCTCGAGAATGATGAAGTCGTTGAACTCCATGTTCTGGATATCCGCAAAGCTCATGCGGGTTTTGCCGAGTTCGACAACCACGGGTGTTGTGATGTCGTCGACCATTCCGATGCGCTCCTGAACCTGCTCGAAGTCACCTTCGCCAACCATACCGTCGTTAATCGACTTGAGCACATGGTAGAGAGGCGCGAGATAAGGCTGCGGGAAAACCAGCGCAGCGCGCTGGACTTCGCGGGCAATCATCGTGACTTGGAAAGTAATCAGGACCGAGGGTGTATCGGGACTGATGCCCATCAGCAAATTGCGGAATTCGTCAATTGTCGGCGTGTTCGGGAAGGTTGCCAGCTGCAGGCTGAGCGGGTGATGCTCACCCCAGACAGTTGAAAACGCTTCTGAGAACTGCTGAATCCGGTTATCGATCTGGCCGAGTTCAAACTCAGTGATCTCGTTTTCAGACTCAGGTGAAATTTCAGCACCAGCCTGACGAACCATCGAAATAACCGATTCTTTTTCGATCACGAGGGCCACGCCACCGACGAGTGACTCGCCGAAACCAAGCAGGGACCAGACGGAATCACGCGGATACTTACGCAGCACATGCTGGAAGGGCAGCTGCTCAAGAGAGATTACTTGCCAGGTCGCAGCTGACGTCGGTTCTGCAGAGAGAATCTCTGTGAGGGTCAAAGCAACTCTATCGTGAATATAATAAAGTGCCTTTAAATCCTCGGGGGTCAGAGGCCGGGTGCTGGCAAAGCGTAAAGATTGGAGCGGGTGGTCCTTAGCCAAAGAATTTTACCTCGTCATCAACAGGAACTTGATGTTAGTGTGACAACCAAAAAACGCTGTCATCTAGCTCGATTTAACAATTTAACATCTAATTGCGCATTCACCAAGCGCGATTATCGCGATTAGCGTGGTCAGTCCAGAATCTGCAATCAGTGTTCTGCATCCAAAGGGCCGGGGATCTCGACACAAAATATCATACGCTATCTTGTATGGGGATTCAACGGAGGTTGGTCACAGACCCTGGCGGGGACAGACAGGGATTCAACCCAGAATTCAGTGAAGTTACGTGAGTTGGTCACAGTTTGACCCGACAAACCGGATTTAACATATAATTCTAGCAAGCTTTATGCGCTTTAGCGAATCAGTGTTACATTTCTTTAACTGGAGGGCCCGTGTTACATTTCTTTAAGCATTCCCGGCTTGTGGCCAGCGGCTGTCTGCTGCTGACACTCAGTCTGGCGCTGCCAGCCCCGGCAGCGGTGCCGGTTAACAGTCTGCGCCAGTCTTTGCAGGCGCCGGGTCTCTCATCTCCCCACACGGGTGCTCTGGTTGTTTCGGGTCGCACAGGCGAGACAATTTTGTCGCAAAACGCCGACACTCCCCTGATGCCAGCCTCAAATATGAAGATTATGACATCAGCTGCAGCCCTCAGCCTGCTCAAGCCTGAGTTTCGGTTTAAAACCCATCTGCTAACCGATGGCCGGATTAATGGCGAAACCCTGCAGGGCAATATTTACTTAAAAGGTTATGGCGACCCGGTTCTGACTGATGAACGGCTGACAGAACTGATGCAGGAACTGCGCTTTTTAGGCGTTCGCAATGTCACCGGTGACTTAATCGTGGATGACACGTTCTTTGACGCTGAGCGCGTTGGACGTGGCTGGAAAAGCACTTACGGCGCATCTGCTTATAGCGCCCAGATTTCAGCCCTTTCGCTCAATCTCAACACAGTAGAAGTGCGCGTTCGGCCTACCCAGCCTGGCCGACCCGCTCATGTCACGCTCAAACCCGAAAACACTTTTTTTGAAGTCATTAACAAAACCACCACCAGCGGTGGGGGCACCCGACTGCAGATTTCACGCCAGTTGGTTAATGGCCGAAATCAGATTATTGTTTCAGGCAGCCTGTACTCACGTGGCCGCACCGAAGTTGAAACCATCAACCTCGAAGACCCGACCCTTTATGTGGGGAATGTCGCCCAAAATCTGCTGCGCAAAGAAGAAGTGATTGTACAGGGCAAAGTAGCCAAAGGCACCACGCCGCCAGCAGCCAGCCTGTTAGCGACAACAGAGTCAGCTCCTTTACGTGAAGTGGTTTCAGAGCTTAACAAACATTCGATTAATCTGATTGGCGAAAACCTGCTTAAGTTTATGGGCGCCAATTTTGAAGGTGCACCGGGCACAGCTGCTAAAGGCGCTAAAGTAGTCATTGAGCGCTTTTTAATCAATCAAGTGGGCCTGCCGCGCAATCATGGTTTAGTGATTGCTGATGGCTCTGGCTTGTCGCCGCTCAATCGCATTACGCCCACGGCTTTTGCCCAGGTGCTTCAGCATATGCTTAATCAATATGATGTCAGCGTTGATTTTATGTCTTCTCTGGCGATTTCAGGTGTTGACGGTACGCTTAGAAAGCGCATGAACACCCCGGATCTCAAACGACGTGTACGAGCCAAAACCGGTTTTATTAACGGCGCATCCAGCCTCTCAGGCTATCTCTACACCAAGAAAAACGAAATTGTGGTCTTTTCATTTTTAATGAATCACTACAGTAATTTCTACGCTGCAACTTCTACCCAGGAGCGCCTGTGCCGGATGTTACTAGACTATGAGGACAAACAATAAATGGACCTAAAGATGACTGGATTAATGCACGCAGGACTTAAGACAAAAATCTCTTTCCCCATCCTGCGTCCATTCGTCCTCAGTCCATTTGTCCTGTCTTTCGTTCTGCTCAGCTCCTGTGCTTCACTGCGTGCATCGCAAGATCCCTGGTTGACACCTGAACATGCTGAAGTGATTGAACGGGTTCAGGCCGCTAAAGCTGCTGAAGGGCGTTATGCGCGCAAATTGGAGACTGAACTGCATGAGATGCTGGCCACCCTGCTACCTACAGGGGCGATTAAAGTACGGGTTTATCTACAGCTTGACTTTGATCAGAGCTCTCAGACTGAACAATTAGTACCCGAAGAGCAGCGCTTATTAGAACAGCGCAGCAGCAGCCAGCGTAAAACAAACGAAGAAGACTTACTCAGCTCAGAAGAAAACCGTTTTCAGCCCGCCTGGTTAAAGAGCCATGTTCTTTATCATCCAGGCCGAATTCAGCAATTGGGCCTAGTCGTCCTGATTGATCAAAATCAGATTGGCAACTGGGATGCCCGTGAGTTAACAGCGCGCCTGCTTAAACTACTGGCAGCGGGTAGCCCCTATCGCGAAGAGCGTGGTGACAAGCTGGAAGTCTTAGTCGCGCCCTTTAGCCCTTAAACAGCTCAAGTACCTGACGATAACAACAAATAACAAAGAACCTCAAAGACGACTTTTTGTATAAGCCCTTTGCTTACAATATGTGAATGCGACAAAAGTAAGGTACAATGATCGTTAGATATTCTTTCTCTGCTCAGGTAACGAACCATGGACACACTGCTAGATGACAATCGTCGCGTCGAAGAAGAACACCCCGTCTATCTGTTCTTAATCAAAGCCGCTGTTTTACTTTTTCCGCCCGTGTTACTGGCGGCGATTGTGCTACCGGGCTATTATCTGGCACAGGCTGGCTTTGGATTCTGGCTGCTGCTTTTGATCCCACTGGGTTTGCTGGCCAGCGACTTTACCTCGGGTTTGTTTCACTGGTTTTTTGACAATTACGGAACTCCCCAGACGCCTGTATTTGGCCAGACGATTGAACTCTTTAGAGTCCATCACGATCTGCCTCAGGATATCTGCAAAAGCAACTTTACCTTTACCGTTGGCCATGTCTGCGTCTGGAGCGTGCCGATGATCGCCGCTCACCTGCTGGTCTATCTCTGGATTCAGCCCCCACTGCTCTTTAGCGCCTGGACGGTGTTTTTCTCAACGGCTCATATGTTTTTGATTCTGACCAATCAGTTTCACAAATGGGCTCATCTGCCTGAAAAGCCCGAATGGCTGCTCTGGCTGCAAAAACATCGCTTTGTGCTCGACACGCCTCATCATGAAGTTCATCATACCCCGCCCTATAGCAGCTATTACTGCATCACCACGGGCTGGATGAATCCCTTTTTGTACAAGATTAAATTCTTCCCGCGCATGGAAATGCTGCTGGCTAAAATCGGCATCAATAAAGCTGAACAGCAGCCCCAGATCGGCGTAAAAGCCACAGTTTCTTAAGCCTGATGTTGCTGACCAGCCCGAAGCTCTTCGCCAGTGATGAAATACCTGCGGAATACACGCGTAAAGCCGCTAATTTATCACCCCCTTTAAACTGGACGGGCTTACCCACTGGGACGGCCAGCTTGGCTTTGCTCTGTGTAGATCCTGACGCTGAACGCTTGTGGTATCACTGGGTGCTCTGGAATCTTAACCCCAACTGGCCAGGTTTAATTGAGCGTTTTCCTAAACTCAGTGAGTTTCAGTCAGCACGTCAGGGACGGAATACCTTTGGCAACCTAGGTTACGACGGGCCTGAGCCCCCAGCAGGTGAGACCCATCGCTATTTTTTCAGACTCTACGCTCTGGATCGCCAGCTCAATCTAGCCAGTGGGGCCCCAGGGCCACAACTAGAACGCGCGATGCAGGGCAAAATTCTCGCCCAGACTGAGCTCAAAGTGCTCTATACAAGCCCTGCTGCGTCTTACTCAGGCTATTCAGCACACTGGTAAAGAGCTCAAGCACAAGTTTATTTTTTACCGCGCAGCATCCAGGAAAAAATCAGCACACTCAGTGAAAACAGACCGACAGAAGTGTAAACCCGATTCTGTAATTGTCTGCGGGCTGAGACATGCTGGGGCAACATCTGCACCGGATAAACCCGATAGGTGCTCTGCTCACGCACAAACTGCAGAATAATATCTTCGAGCTGATCAGCATGGGTGGGCAAAGGATCATGTCCCGCTTTTTGTAACTCAATGATCGCTGACTGCGGATGTTTAAGCGCGTCATAAACTGAGCGGGCATGCTCAATCGGAATCATTCGATCATCGCTAGACAGAATAAACTTAAACGGAATCTGGTAAGCTCGCACATGATTAAGTGCCTGTCGGGAGGTATAGCTTAAAGCAGCTGTCATCTGGGCATAGCGCTCTTTGGGGCCGAGTTCACGAATATCTTTGAGGATGGTGTCTTCCCAGGCGTGTAAACGATCAGGATCAGCCTCAGAGAGTTCACGCCCATCTTCGAGCTTGCCAATCTGCAGATCGCGATTAAGCTGCATCAGGGTTTCAGGATCTGCTTTAAGCGATTGGCGAAACACTTTTAAGGTCTCACGGGTCAAACGCCGCCAGCCAATCCCGCTATGGCTCGGTGCCATCAAGACCAGGCCGCGAATCAGTTCTAAAGGTAAAAGATGAGCTGTTTCCAGCACAACCATTGCCCCCAGATTCATGCCAACCAGATACACACGCGGTAAGCGCAAAGCCCGAATCACTTCCAGGATCTTTAAAGCCATATCCTGCACCCGATAAAGCGGCGCTTCGTTTTTTGATAATCCAATACCTGGTAGATCCAGACAAATAACATCAAAATGGCGGGACAAAGCTTCATCTAGCCCCAACCAGGAGTGGCTGGAGCGGGATAGGCCACGGATCATCAGAATAATTTCACGATCTGAAGGTACAAAGCGATTAAGGCTGACGCGTCCATCACGCAGATGCTGAAAGTTATACATACTGGGCAGTATAAGCCTTAGCGCGGGCAAGTGGGAGTCCTTACTTGACCTTCTTCCTGTGCGGTCTTCCCTTTTGGACAGGCATCCTTTAAGATTAGACCCAAACCGTCCCCAGGAAAGATTGCCATGAACTACTGCCTGCTCACCGTCCAGGGCCCAAATCGCGCTGGTATGGTTGCTGATATCAGCGGTCTGCTGCACAAGCATCAGATCAATATGATGGATTCGAGCATGACCACTTTGCGCTCTGAATTTGTGATGATGATTCTGATTGAACTGCCCACAGCGCTTAGCCCGGACCAACTGTGCGAAGGATTTCCAGCTCTGGAACAAAAAGGCCTGAGACTTTATCTGCAGCCTTTAAGTAAAGCCGAAGCTCAACCTCCCATAACCCCTCCGGCTCCCAGCCACGCTATTTCTGTCATGGGTCCGGATCAAACCGGAATCGTTTATCGGATTAGTGAAGTGTTAGCCCGCCAGAGCATTAATGTTTTAGGGGTTGATACTCAATTATTAGAGCGTAGTGGATCCCCTACCTACGCCATGGTGCTGGAGCTCGAAGCTCAACAGGCAGATATTCCCGCACTCAAACAAGCCTTAGCGACTGTTGCCACTGAACTCGGCCTGGATTTGCAGCTTCATCCGATCAACTACGCGGAAATTTAAAATGGCTGTTTGTGAAGTTCTCACCACCCCTCACCCTTTACTGCGCCAAATCTGCACACATGTAACAGACGTCATGGCACCAGAAGTTCAGCAGGTCATTCATGATCTACGTGATACCTGTGAAGCCTCTGGGCATTCAGTTGGCATTGCGGCCAATCAGATCGGAATCCTGCTGCGAGTGGTGTATATTAACTGCAGCA
>CAJYHH010000930.1 GCA_913773825.1 Candidatus Sericytochromatia bacterium
TGATTTTAAGGGCTTCAATCGGCAGACTTTCGGCCAGTTGCCAAATACGCTCGATCTCCCAATAGCGCGAGATCCCCTGGCCATGTTCACCGTAACGTCCTTTACTCATCTGATTTGCACCTGACGATGATCAAGGGCTTAAAAACTGCCGACTAATTGCTGACGGATCAGCTGGGTCAAAGGCGGAATCGCCTTAGGCGGCAGGTACATCAGGCAGTGAGAATTCTGAGCCTGATTGCTCAGCTGCAGATGAAACAGCCGGAAATTGGTCCCGGCTGGGGGCATAACTTTATTTTTAAGCGCTTCTAAAAGCTTTGGCGGAGCAGGGGTTAAATTAGCCTGCAGCAGCTGAGACCAGAACATCGCCAGAATTTCATGCTCACCGCCGCTGGATCCGCCTTTAAGCAGGCGGATGTCTTCTGGGCTAATTTCAAGCCGATGGCCTGAAAGCGGAAAAAACCGGCTTTTTTGACGGGATTTTTCTTGAAGTTCTTCAAACATTCGTAAAGGACTGGTCAACATGCCAATCGTTTTGCTGCGGTTCCACTGGCTCAGCTCTTTACTTTCGGGGCACTGAAGCTCAAGTCCGCCGCCTTTTAGAGGTCTGGTCTGTAGACCTAAGGCCTGTAATTGTTCAGCACCGGTTTCCCAGTTCAGGGCAGTCTGAGCGCCACGCGCGCGTCGTGAACCGGCAATAATCAGCGGGGATGGCGCTTTGACAAGGGGTTTATCAGCCGCTTTAACGGCGGCTTTAAGCGGTGATTTTTCAAGCGACTTGTCAGTGAGTTTATCTGCCAGCGCTAATTTAGGCGGCTGGGCGGCTAAAAGAGCCTGTTCAAAATGCGCCAGCGCTTCGGGCGCACTGTTAAAAACCTGACCGGGTTCAGCCTGCAGCATGCGTTTAAGCCAGGCTTCTAAAGGAGCAGGCACAGCTTTACTATCTGCAAAGCGCAGATTTAAGCCCCCTGATAAAAATTCACCTGGATGAGCCCCAGACAAAAGAAAAATCAAGCTGGCGGCTAAGTCGTACAGATCCCGTAAAGGATCTGCTGGGACTAAACCAAAGTCAATTAACCAGACGCGGCCAAATTTATTAACCAATAAATTAGAGGGATTCAGATTGCCATGACCGCGCTTTGGATCACGCTCTTGGACAGCACTTAGCACTTTGAGCAATTGGCGCGCTAAGTCCCAGAGTTCAGCAGCGGCAGGCCGCCAACCGGCTTCAAATTTATCTTTGAGCGTTTCACCACCAATTAAGCCATAAGCCAGGGCTAAAAAGGGCTGCCCGGCCTGCTCGGTCACAAAAGCACGTAAAAAGCGTGGAATCTGGGGATGGTGTAAGCTCTGCAGACTGCGAGCTTGCTCAAGCATCAGCTGATGCTCTTGTTCATGCTCTTGTTCACGCCCTTTTTCACACTCAGGGTCAAGCTGGGAATCAAGAGCCTGGGCAGCCGGCAGAGGCATCAGCTTGAGCATGACATCTTGTTTCAGCTTGGCGTCATAAGCAGCGTATTTCCAGCCACCTTGGCCTTTGCCTAACACCCGCCGCAAACGGTAAGTGTCATCAATCAGACTGTTTAAAGCCCAGGGGCCTTCATGATTTTCGCCATGCGCGGATTGGGGCTGGGCCTGAGAGGGCGAAGAGCTCAGAGCACTCTGGCGCAGCATACGCTGCTGTTGTTCAGCCAGCGGGGTCTGCCAGGTTTTGCCCTGCAGCTTCCAGAGGCTTTCTAAAGCCTGAGCCGCACTTTGTCTGGGAGCAGCGTCTAACAGCAGCTCAATCCAGTGAGTAAATTCTTTTGAAATTGAGACAAAAGCCTGAAAGGCCGGTTTGTCTTTGATGCGCGGTAATTGATTCAGCTCGCGGCCCGTCAGCATTTTAATCAAGCTGGCGCTCAGTTCTTGTAATTCGTTGCGAACCTGCAAGCCGCCAAAATCTGCCAACCAGACGCGATTAAGAGGGTCGACGAGCAGTTTTTCAGGACTCAGATCAAAGCTCAATAAAGGCCGATGATACTCCTGCAGATAACTCAGAATCTGCAAAAGCTGTTCAGCAATGGCTAAAGCATCTTTTTCCTGAGCTTGCCAACCGGCTTGCAGGCGTGATGCCAGAGTCTGGCCCGGTACGTACTGGGACACCAGTATCAGCTGGTCAGAAGTTTGAATCCAATCAAGCAAAGCCGGAATGCGCGGATGGCTCATCTGCTTAAGTAATTCAGCCTGGCGTTTAAAACGCTCCAGCCTGTCGAAGTTAAGCGCTTTACTTAAGTCGTATTCCCGAATAAACACAGCTTGCCCACTCTGACGATCCTGAGCAATCAGACTGCGCTTGCCTGAACGCTGAGACCGGAGGGCTTCGGGAATATAGCGATCCAACAACACTTCGAGGGCCATGTTATAAGCTTAAAATAATTTAAGTGCTCAAACAAGCTCTTAAGTCAGTTGATCAGCTAAAGATCTGGGTTCTTGCCTATCCTGAGTCTTTTTTTTGTCTATTTGTAGTCTGTTTGCGCTGATCAGGTTCAGGCCATAAAACACCCAAACCAGCGCTTAAGCATTTAAAATCCGCCGCATGTCAGCTAAAATCCCCCCCAAATAAGTAGACTCTCGCTGATCTCAGGGCATCAAACTGAGTGAGTTTGCTAAATAGTTCACAAGCGCTAGCTAACGCTCTCACCCTGGGCGGGCAAATAGCTGCTTTTCAGGATGTTGATGCGCTACTGTAGTTAAATCAATCTGTTTCAATCTGAAACATAGAAACATAACTCGGAGGAGCATTATCATGGCCAGCGAACGCGCCGTACTAGCAGGTGGCTGTTTTTGGGGCATGGAAGAACTCATTCGCAAATTGCCGGGGGTCTTAAGAACCCGCGTCGGCTATACCGGCGGAGATGTCCTTAACGCAACTTATCGCAACCACGGCACACATGCCGAAGGGATTGAAATTTGGTTTGATAACGATAAAATTTCTTATCGCCAGATTTTAGAGTTCTTTTTTCAGATTCATGACCCCAGCACTAAAAATCGCCAGGGTAATGATATGGGGATGTCTTATCGCTCAGCGATTTATTATGTCAGCCCCGAACAAAAACAAGTGGCTCTCGACACCATTGCTGACGTAGATGCCTCTGGACTATGGCCCGGCAAGGTGGTTACGGAGCTTGAACCGGTCGGCGATTTTTGGGAAGCTGAGCCTGAACATCAGGATTATCTGCAAAAATATCCCAATGGCTATACCTGCCATTTTCCGCGGCCGAAATGGGTTTTACCCAAACGTGCAGCGGTCTAGACAGCTTAGCAACTCAAGCTGTTCATGATCGGTAAATGATCTGGCGTGGGCTCATCACCCACGCCTTTTGCCTATCAGTCAGAAAAACACAAAAGGCTTTTGCTTCTGTCACCGGCAGGGTTATCCTGATCGTTTAGCACTTGCAACGAGGAATATAGAGGAATATATATGAGCAACTGGCAGATTTTTGGCAGCAGCAAATGCCAGGAAACCCGTAAAGCAGAGCGCTTTCTTAAAAGCCTGGGAATTAAGTTTCAGCTGATTGATCTTAAAGCAAAAGGAATCAGCAAAGGCGAGCTGACCAGCGTCTCACGCAGTATTCCGTTTAAACAATTGATCAATACTGAAGGCCCTGAATACAAAAAGCGCAATCTTCAGTATATGGTCCATGATATTGAAACCGAGCTTTTAGCTCACCCGCTGCTTTTAAAAACGCCCGTTGTCAGACTGGGTCAAAAAGCCAGCGTCGGTTATCAGCCCGAACTCTGGAAACAATGGCTGGCGGACGCTTAAACCATGCGCTTTAAACTCACGCTTGAATACGACGGCAGCGCTTATGCAGGCTGGCAAAAACAAAAAAATGCTGTCACCGTGCAAGGCAGCTTAATTGAAGCCATTGAAGCTGCTTTTAGTGAAAACAACTCAGGCCAGTTGATTGATTTACAGGGTGCAGGCCGCACAGATACAGGCGTTCATGCCTTTGGCCAGGTGGCCCATCTGGACTGTAAAACGGCTTTGAGCGCAGGTAAATTACTTAAGCGCATTAACGAAAAACTGCCGCCTACCATTCATATCCTTAGTCTAGAGCCCACCGATAAAAACTTTCATGCTCGTCATTCTGCGCGCTCACGCCAGTATCTGTATCGGATTAGCAGCGTGCGCAGTGCTTTTGACTTTCGCTACCATCACTGGGTCAAAGGTGAGCTGGATCAGGACAAAATGA
>CAJYHH010000931.1 GCA_913773825.1 Candidatus Sericytochromatia bacterium
TAAAAGGCGCAATACAGGCAACCACACCAAAAGGTTCACGCACCGTAAAGTTAATCTGATGCGGCGCAACAGGCGGAAACACAGTCCCTTTGGTTACGCGAATCACTTCGCCATAATAGCGAAAGCAGGCTGACACCCATTCAATACAGTCTTTGGCTTCAATTAAAGGTTTGCCAGTTTCTTTAGCCAGCAAAGTTGCTAATTCTTTAGCCATGCTGTCGATCCGGTTAGCCACAGCCGCGAGATAATGGGCTTTATTGGCTTCGGGGAGTTTCCACCAGTCATGCTGAGCTGCTTTAGCGGCTGCCACTGCACGATCTACGTCGGGCTTCTGACAGTCCGCAATCTGGCCTAAGGGCTCAAGCGTGGCGGGGTTGTGAATCTCACGAATAACTTCAGACTCGGGACGGACAAATTCGCCGTTGATGAACAGTGATTGAACCATAAAGCACTCCTGAAACGAGGTGGTAATCCCGAGTACAGAGCATCAGAAATAGACTCAAAAAAACAGCTCGCCTGCACTCGTGTACCAGTCATGATACTGGATAGGTGCAGGCGAAACCAGAGCTGGATTCTGTTTGAGCTTAACCCCTATTCAGACTCTCCTGAGCAATTTTCGCTTTCGGCATAAACACTTCCAAATCCATCATCTGATCAAGCAAAGCAACATCTGAAAATAAATTCATCATGATGGCAAGTGCCTGCTCATTGCTTTTAGCCATCGCCTCTTGATTTCCAAATGCTTTTGCAGCCTTACTCAAAACGTCAATCTGCAGGCGGGTGCTCGCATAAATAGCCGTGTGCCCAGCTTCAAAGTCTTCGGGTGGATGTAAGCTAGACAGCTCTAATTGTACTGTACTGAGTTTTTCAACCGCCTTCGTAAACAGAGATTTAACGTCAGAGCTTGCATGATCAGCTCCTATGCTCACTGCATGCGGCATAATCAATTCATTGAGCCACGTTTCAGACGCCCCTTTATAACTGGGCAACTTACTCAGAAGAGAGCGCATCCGCAACAAATATTCATTTCGGCTCAGCCGTCCACCCTTTTGCAAAGCCAGGCGGTCTTGGCGATAAGTTTCGACACTAAAGTCAAATAAGAGATCCAATACCTGGGGCCTCAGATTTGTCAGTTTTTCGGTCTTATCTTTATAACGGGTAGAAAAACTCATCAAGAGTAAAGGGTCACCCGCATCCAGATCTTTGAGCATTGATTCGCTTAATTCGCGGGTTAAGCCAAAAAATTCCAGGGCAAGATTATGTTTTTCAGTCATCTCAGCAGGGGGCTTCAGTTCTTTTAAACGGGTTTCCATCTGCACAGAAGAAGCACTTGCAGCCTTAAAAATAACTTTAAAAGCCTCTATTTGAGTTTTTAAAGCAGCCAGGGCATCAGATACATTGGTTGGCATGGCAGAAGCTGAAGCCGATGGCTGAGCAGGATTTGAGGAACTTGCCCCTGTTACAGTTGGTCCGCTTGAAGTCGGAACAAAAGAACTTAACAAAACACCAGAAGGTGCAGATGAAGCTGTGCCAAGAACCTTAGCACTCGATTTAGCGCTTTCAGCATTACTTTTATTGAAGTCCTTATACAGCGAGACAAAACGTTTACTATATTCCTGTTTCGTCAATGAACCATCAGGATTAGTGGTCTGAACAGGGGCCTGACAAGCGCTCACAGCCAGCATTAAAGCAAAAACAGTCCAAACAAGGTCTTTTCTCATGATTAACATCCATCTTCTCGATAATTAAATCTTGATCAGATGTTACCAGGAAAACTTAAAATTACAAAGATGCGATTGAGAAACCTATTGCGCATCTAAAATAAATTGACAGGACTCTCAGAACCTCTATTCCCAAACAAACTAACCCACATGAATCTGGCTTGCACTTAAAGATCCCTTTCTTGGCCAAGGTTAATCGATCCAGTAAACTGAGAGAACTTTGTAAACAAGAGGCCTAAAGATGAAAAAGATTGTATCAATCCTGGCAATAACCTTATCTCTGATATGGCCTTTGTCTGCAAATGCTGAAGAGAATGAATACGTGAATATCATTTGGCAAGGCAATAAATGCACTGCTTATGTGACAACGATCTATGTGTATACAAAAACAACTATTACACAAACTTACACGTGCACAGCGTGGAACCAGATTGTTCAAGCTCGATTAAAGGCCCAACAGAACGCAGAAAGAGCTCGACAGAATGCAGAAAAAGCTCAACGTGAAGCCCGCCAAAGAGCTGAACGAGAAGCAGCGCAGGCCCAATATGATGCAGAACAGCAAGAAAAAGCCCGTGCAATTTTGTCCGAGATCGAAGCTATTGGATTAAAAGAGAAGATTGAAGAAGTGGTTAAACAGGATATGGAGTATCAGTACTATCCTGACAAAGTCACTCGGGCTCTCAATAGTATTACGGAGCAACTCTATAGCGTTGATGCCTTCTACGAGATTTTTTACCAACTTAGAGAAGGTAACCCGTATCGTAGCCGATTTATTTTTAATTTAGCTGATGCCATTGAAACAACTAAGTTTCACGGATATGGATTGGGGACTTTAGGCAAATGGGCCTATAGACCGATTACAGACCAATGCGGAAAAAAGGGAACTGTTTTCTACAACACACTCGAACATGCCAATGACAAGTTTCGGTTCGGTGTGATAGGGATGGAGTTTGGAGGCTATATCTCCGATGAAGAGATTAAGACGGGTCGAGTAAAGACCTGTGTCTTTGAGTAGTAAGCCCAAAGACACCCCCTAAGTTGGCCAGAGTCAGCTTAGGGGACAATATTTGATTTCTGGAATACGCTGATACTAAATCCGATATACAGAACCGCTCTAACCGCAAGCCCAACCAAAAGCAAGTTGGTCTTTGTGAGTGGGGCACTGTGTCAGATGGCCACAACCAACATCACCAAACATATAGGGCAGATGATCTTCAGAATCAATCTGCATCACCATTTGCATGGTTTTACCGCAATCTGGGCATTCGGGGTATTCAACACCCTGAACCCACATCGGCCAGCCGCCAATTTTATCGCCAGCCGCTGAATCTGTCACTTCCCAGAGCAACTCATCTTCACGCTCGCTAAGCTTGAGGCCTGCAGCTTTAAGCAGGGGTCGCAGTTCATCACTGGCGGGCAGATCTGTACCAGCTTGCTCCCAGCCCGTGATGCGCTTGGGTGGAAAGTGCTGATCCGGCACAGAGGGCACGACGCCATCGCCCACACTGTCAGCATGGGGTTCAACGCGACGGGCCAGCACACTTTCAGAGAAAGGAAAGTAGGCGTCACAGTCGTCTTCACAGGAAGATTCAGTATTCGTACAGTAAAACAGCTGAATCAGGCCTGTGCCAAAGTTGTTCTGAAGCTCAGACGGTAAATCCTGAGTATTGAGCTGCACAAACAGCTGCAGCGGCTGTTCGCAGTTAGGGCAAATCGGCCAGACTTCATCAGGGCTGAGCCAGGGTCGGCCTGAGAATTTAGAAGCGGTAAGCGGGCCGTCTTCGTCAAGGGTTTCAGGTTTCCAATAGGGCCGGCTCCATTGGCTTAGACGGGCTTTGAGTTCAGCAGCTTCTGTGTCATTGCCTTCAGCTTCAAGTTCAGTCATTGGGAGCCTCCTCATGCTGATTAGCGTTTAATCAAAATCAAATTCTCACGATGATGTGGACAATAGCATAAATACCCTGTCTGAGCCAGTTGGACAAGCAGTTGCATCGCTTGCCCACAGCTTAAACAACCTGCCTCCAGCATGTGTTCAGCATCAGGCCAGCCGCCAAGCTTATCCCCTGATTCAGCTCCCACCATCTGATCAACTAAAGCAGACTCTGCCTCAGTCAGCCAGATTTCCTGCTCCTGACAGAGCTGTCGACAGGCTTCCGGCATCGGTGTATCGGTTCCAGCCAACTGCCAATCAACCGACTGCAGTCCTTTATCTGCAAGACGCAGCAGATGCTCTGATTGAGATGTCAGAAGACAGCTATCAGCCAGATACTCAGGGCAGTCTGGCTCAGGACAGAGCCAGAGCTGAATCAACTTATCGTAAAAGCGCTCCTGCCAAGGCTCTGGTAAAGTCTGACCCACAAGCTGAAGTTTGAGATGCAGTGAGCCCTTATGCTCTGGACAAATAGGCCTTTCAGCTTCAATTTGTGAACCAAGAAACGCATCTTGTCGCTCAGCAGGCTGAGGACGCCAATAAGCCAAAGACAAGGGCTCAGTTTTAATGAGCAGACTTTGAGCCAGTTCATCTAAAGCATCCATAATTTTAACCAGAAGCCGAAGCTGCAGGCGTCGCAGGCGAAGCCGGTACCGCAGCGGGATCAGCCGGACGTGTCAGGCTCTCAGGTTCAACCGGTTGATTCTGAGGTGGCGCTTCAGGCTGCTCAGGCGGCTGTGGAATCGTGCTAAAGCCAATCCCTGCAAGCAGTACAGCCAGACAGATCCACTGCAGGCGGCTGATATGCTCTTTGAGAAACGCTGCAGCAAAAACCAGTGTCACCAGCGGGTAAGCGCCTGTCAGCGGGGTAACAATTGACGCCGGACCAGTTTTAGATGCCAGAATCACACCTAAATCTCCGCTGGCCATCATCGCCATCGGTAAAAACGAATGTAAAAACGGCACATGAGGCCCCGTTATCCCAGCTCGACGGGCCCGAGCCAGCTTAAAGGCCCCGTACAGGCCCAGCGTCAACACGCCACCAAAGGTCGAAAACAGCATCATATTGTACTCATTGCTGGCAGGCATGCTGTAGGAAAATTTAAGCAGCGTCTGAGCTGCGCCCCAGCAAATCAGGGCGATAATCGCTAAGGGAATCCAGCGGCGGCTGGTGATTTTGCCGTCACCTTCAGGATCAGGGGGAGAATAAGACAGACCCACACAGCCAGCCAGCACCATCACTACGCCAACATACTGCAGTGGCACCAGTTGCTCTTTAAGAAAAATCTGGGCAAATAACAAAGTCAGTGCTGGATAAGTAGCTGACAGCGTACCGACAATGGTAATTGGCCCATAGACTATTGATTCAAAATAGAGAATCCAGCCCAAACCATCGAGAATATACACCAGCACGCCAATCAGCAAATAGTTCAGGCCTTCAGGTGTAAACGGCGAAGGATGGTCAAAGTAAAAGAAAAAGCCCAGATTAACCAGGGTACGGGCCAGAATCAAAAATAGACAGAACAGCGCCGGAGGCACATCGTCACTCCATTTTTTAACCAGGCCCTGCCCGATTCCGTATAAAAACAAGGTGACAAACGAAGGAATCAGCCAGGATGAAGCAGTCATAAGGAAGAAAAGAACCTCTTTAAAGAGTTTTGGGTGGTGAGTTAAGTGCCTTGTACCCATCGCCCTACGGCTCTGCTACAAGCACTTAACTCACCACCCACCACGCCGCCTACGGCGGCTTAATACCACCCCATGGGGCCTTCGTTGAGGTTGATATGCACCTGTTTAGACTCCAGGAAGTTTTCGATCCCGTAGCGGCCTAGCTCACGGCCTGTGCCGCTCTGCTTATAACCACCCCAGGGGGCTTCGCAGTAGGTCGGTTGCATATGATTGACCCAGAGGATCCCTGCGCGAACCGCTTTGACAACTCTAAAGGCTCTAAAGATATCGCGCGTCCAGACTGCGCCAGCCAGACCAAAAGGTGAGTCATTGGCAATCGCCACCGCTTCAGCTTCGTCCTCAAACGGAATCACCGAAGCCACAGGGCCAAAAATTTCTTCTTTAGCAATGGTCATCTGGTTGTTTACACCCGCAAAAATTGCAGGTGAGACAAAATAGCCATTGGCCAGATCGCCCCCTAAGCGTTCACCGCCATAAACCAGGTCAGCACCTTCGGCTTTGCCTTTGCTGATATAGCCGCTGACGCGTTCGAGATGCTCTGTCGTAACTAAGGCACCCAGTTTATTGTCGCGATTCATGCCCGGTCCGACTTTGATCATTTTGGTCTTGGCAATCATGGCCTCAACAAATTTTTCGTAAATTGGCTTTTGCACCAGAATTCGCGAGCCCGCTGAGCAGACTTCACCCTGGTTCACAAAGCAACCAAACAGTGCGCCTTCAACTGCCGCTTCAAAATCTGAATCCGCAAAGAAGATATTGGGTGATTTACCACCAAGCTCCAGCGTAACTTTTTTGAGGTTGGTGTCAGCTGCGGCTTTCATAATCAAGCGGCCGACTTCGGTTGAGCCTGTAAAGGCGACTTTATCCACGCTGTAGTTTTCAGAGAGTTCTGCGCCCGCAACTTCACCATAGCCTGTGACAATATTGACCACACCCTTGGGTAGCTCTTCGATTTTATCGAGGATTTTAGCCAGTTCCAGTACCGTAACCGGAGTGGCTTCAGCGGGCTTGAGAATCATCGTACAGCCCGCAGCCAGTGCAGGAGCCAACTTCCAGGCAGCCATCAGCAAGGGGTAATTCCAGGGAATAATCAGACCACAGACGCCGACCGGTTCTTTCATGGTCATGCTGATAGCGTTATCAGGGACAGGATTAACTTCACCAAAGATTTTGGTCGCCCAGCCGCCAAAGTATTCAAAGCAGGTGGCGGCATCAGCCAGGTCATATTCAGACTCAGTCAGCGGTTTACCCATATTCAGGGTTTCAAGCTCAGCCAAACGGGTTGCATTTTCACGCAGGGCCGCCGCAATTTTAAATAACACCGTGGCGCGCTGAATCCCGGTTGAATGGCGCCAGTCACCTTTATCAAAAGCTTCGCGGGCTGCAGCAATTGCGCTCTGGGTATCCTGACGAGTGGCTTCGGGAACCTGAGCAAAGACTTCACCAGTCGCAGGATTATAGACATCCATCATCTTCGTTGTAGCACCGCTGGTGAACTCGCCGCCGATATACATCTGATAGCTATTCATGACACAAGGCCTCTTCTGTGAGATTAGGAAAACGTGAAAAATCGCACAGTGTACATGATACAGGCAGATATCTAGCAGGGGAAGACTGGCAAATTCAGGCCAGGCCTTTAGAATGTCTCAAATAATCCCTCAATTTTTGCTAAACAGATCGGTCAGATCAAAGTCTGAGTCTATCAGGCTTTGATCTGACAATTGATCTCAAAACTTAAAAGCCAAACAGGGCGTCAAGATCGGCCATTTCACCTTTAAGCATCAGCTCAGTGTCTTTTTCAAGGCACTGAGCGCTAAGGGTTTCAAAGGCCACAATCACCTTATCGATCATGACCGTGTAATCGTCCAGCATCGGCTGAATCGCAGCAGGCAGGTCAGGTGTAGCGGGTGTTTGGGGCGACAGCGAATAACGAACCCGACGGCTGAGAAACTCGGGGCCGCCAGTCTGCTCTAAACGCTGATGCTGAGTATTCAGTAAAGGCACTAATGGAGAAAGCGCCGGTAAATGTTTGGCAATAAGCTCGCGAATCCCCAGCAATTCGCGCAGTGAACGGCTGCGCAGCTGCTGAAGTGAGTTTTGAAGTAGATTCAGACTCATCTGCTCACGGATTTCACTCAGCTGACTATGGAGAATCGTCAATTGAGTCAGCATGCCTTGCTGGCTGCGGCCAGCGCGCTGCAGCAGCTGCAGGCTGGGCTGATGTTGTTGCAACAAAGCCGAATCTTCACCAGCAGGCTGGGTATCTGTCAGAGCTAAAAAGCTTTCACAGAGCTGATCAACCGTCCCAGCCAGCGCGAGCAAAGCGGCTTTTTCCATCACGGGTACAGGGTTAGGAGATTTGAGTGATTGACTCATTGAGGCATCCCGCTCACGCAGGCTGCTAAAATCAAGCATTTTACCCGGCTGCAAACAGCTGAGCTTTTCAGTACAGTTCACCAGCATCGGCCTGACGTATTCAAAACCCTCAGTCATCAATAAATTGCCATCATAAATTCCTGTCAGCTGAGACTGAGCCGATTGAATCAGGCTGCGTAGCTGAACCAGCAGCTGAGGACTTGAGGGTGTATCTCTGTTTAAGCGCTCATGGACTAATGACAGACCAGACTGAATATCTTTAAGCTTTTCAATCCGGGCCCGAGACTTCTGCATCAGTAAATCACGATCCAGCGCGGCTCGTTCCTGGGTTGAAACAGCAGCCGTCTGGCCGCCTAAACGGGCATCAAAAGCCTCTAGGCGCTGGACGGCTTTTTCTTCCTGATCATAGAGCGGGGGCAAATCAGAAATATCTGCCGCTTTGAGATCGCGCAGGCGAGTCGGCTGGCGATTAAATTGTTCGGGCGAACCCAGTTTAGGGGAAGCCTTAGAAGCATCAAAAGTATTCGTCAGGCTCATTACAGGCCACCTTTCGCAGCCACAGCAGCCGGCAAAATCTGATAAGCTTTTACGTTGGCAAAATCCATAGGTGAATCATGAGCGCCACCTGAGATTAACAGTGGCCGAATTTTAGCCTGTTGCTGCAGCAACAGCCATTTAAAATCAGCGTCAGCAAAGACTTTTTCGCTGACTAAAATACTGTCAGCCTGAGCCGCGCGCTGAAGACCCTGAACTGCATCAAGGGCTTCACCGCCATAGGTCAAGACACCATCCTGACTTATGGCGTTACAAGCCCCTTCATGAAAGCTAACGCGTAGATTTAAAGGCTGCTCAGGCGTAACAAAACGATTGACTTCTTCAAGCTGCTGAGACAATGACAAGGAGGCTTTTAAAGCATCTAGCGGATCTTGAAAAGCCGCTAAAACCGTCTGGTCTTCACAGCTGACTTCTGCGCCATCATGCTGACGAATCACATCTCCGATCAGCTGCAAATAGCCCTGATCAGCAACAGGCTCACCTTGATGGCTAAGATTGGCTAACAGCAAAGTCTGATTGGCAATGGGTAAAGATGTGCCTTCAGCTAAAAGCTCCTGGCCAAAGAAGTCGCGAAACTCCTGCATCGAGCTGACTAAAGCACCTGAACAGACTTCAGATTCCCACTCTAAATTTTCAAGCTGAAGAGTCTGAAAATAGTCTTTAGGATTATGGACGATTAGCTGAAAATTGGGTGAAACCATGACAGGTTCTTCAGGAAAGCGATCACCCAGACTAATCTCTAACTCAGTTGCACCTTCAGGCACCACCATACAGGTCAGCTCGCCCATCACCGACAGCGCCCGAAAAGCATAAATCCCCATCTCTAATCGAATCGGAATCTGACGCTGTTGTTTGGGCCAGAGATTGGCCTGAAAGAGGAGATGGGGCGTATTGGCAGGGCTACCGGCGCAGAAATGAGATTCGTCCACTTTACGCAGGGAAGAATCTGGAAAAAATGTCAGCTCCAGATTCTGGTCAAAGCCAACCGTATAGTCAACCGCACAGCTTTCGCAATAAGCATGAGCACTAACCCCAGAAAGATGACCGCTGTTTTGTTTGGGACCTTTGCAGCTTGGGCAGCGCATATCCCAGCGCATATGCATCAGCCCTGAGCGCGTCGCCATCAGGCAAAATCGCAGGGTTTCAAGCGGCAAAAGACCATATAAAGCCGCCACGTCAAACGGCCGAATCCGTGAAGCGTAGCGATCAGGCGCTGTAATTAAATAATTGGCCAGAGCTTGTGGCAGGCCGCTTTCAGGTGAAAAGTCAGCCCAGGAAGCCTGAAGTTTGGTAATCGCAGCCTGCAATTTAGGATTATTTTCAAAAAAGACCTGAATCCCCAGATCGCCTTGACTGAGCTTTTTATTATAGCCGTCAAAGACTTTGACCATCTGCTTCAGATTCATCTGCAAAATGCCTTTGACCACAATCCCCATTAAACCGGGTACAAAGTTCATTTCAAAGGTCACACGGGTGCTCGGCCCCTGCAGGCGCTCAATCGCCTCGAGTCGAATCCCAAACTTAAGATACTTAAGGGGCCCCTTGCTAAAAATCCGTTCAACCGACAAAGAATGAGGAGCAAGCCATTCAAACGGAAACTCTTCATAGGCCAGGGTCATTCCCGCTGACTTTGTCTCAACCGAAAGCTGACTGCCGCCATAAGTAGTCGGCCGAAAAGAGTTTTCGGTTGGGGCTAAACCCAGCTTCTGATTCATCATATCAGTGTTAGATACAATCGCCCAAACCGTTTCAGGCGGCTGCCAGAGCTCAGTACTCATGCTTACATACTGGGCCTGCCGGCGGAGCTTATCAACGTGGTCTTTTTCGCGCAGGGGTGACATGCTTGTCATCTTGAAATCCACTTTTTGTGAAGAATGAATTTATTCTAGCCAAAAATCCTCGGGAAAGATAGGCTTATACCCGACTCGACGCCATCGATTCCAGCCTGTACCCTGTAACTATCGACTATTTCTAACTCAGTTCTGATTTGCAAGGAGCATTTGCAACCACTATGGGTCATCAAGTTTCGCTCAATCCCGCCACTGGTGAGACCCTCGCCACTTATCCTGAGCTCAGCTATTCAGAGGTTCAGCCGATTCTAAAACGCGTCGAAACGGCCTGGCAGGCCTGGCGCCAGACATCGTTTGCTGAACGCGCCATCCCTATGCGCAAAGCAGCTGAGCTGCTGCGGGAGCGCAAAGAAGAACTCGCCAAACTGATGGCTCTGGAAGTCGGCAAACCCTTAGCCGGCGGCCGCGGCGAAGTGGATAAATGTGCCTGGGTCTGTGAATACTACGCAGACAAAGCTGAAGAGTTTTTAACAGCACAGCCGGTTGAAGCTGGCGCAACGAAATCTTATGTGGCGTTTAATCCCTTAGGCCCCGTGCTGGCGATTATGCCCTGGAACTTTCCGCTCTGGCAGGTCTTTCGCTTTGTTGCCCCAGCCTTAATGGCCGGTAACGCCGGTGTGCTGAAACACTCAGCCAATTCCCAGG
>CAJYHH010000932.1 GCA_913773825.1 Candidatus Sericytochromatia bacterium
AATAGCCATTGGCTTCATTCCAAAGGTATTTTTCGATACCGGCCTTCATGCGGGCTGCAGCCAGCTTAAACTGGGCAGCTGCACCAGCATCGCCAAAGCGCTCAGCGGCCTCAGCACCAGCAGCCAGTCCAGCATATGCGGCCGCATTTGAATAGGTCCAGGTATCGGTTGTTGAGAGCTCCCAGAGGTCACGTGTTGGGCCCATCAGGCCTGTGCGAGTATCTTGAAAGCGAATCAGGAACTCACAGGCCTTGCGAATCCCGGTCCAATGGCTTTGGAGCCAGCCCCAGTCTTGAGTACTGCGGGCGTATTCCACCATCATCCAAGGGATTGTGCCAACCTGGTCGTGTTCGTTATTGCGATCGCCAAAATCATAAAAGATCTGGCCGTTGGTATGATAATTAATGGCCCAACCGCCGTTTGATTTTTGATTGCGGGCCATAAAGTCTAAAAATTTACGGGTTTCTTCTGGGTGACCGCTGCGTAACTGAGCCAGGGCAATAAAGCTGCCATCACGGGGCCAGGAGAAGCGATAAGGCGGGCTAGTCGAAGTTGCTGCCGCAATATGAGCGCCTGTACGCACAGAATGTTGTTTCATAACAATCTGGGCACGGCGATAAACAGCTGTTTCTTCAGCGCTCATGCCTGCAGGCTGTTGTTGAGCAGCCAGATATTGACGCCAGCTTGTCTGGTTTTCAGTTACCTGGGCTTCCCAGCTCTGGGAGCGGGCCTGGTTTAAGGCAGCCAGAGCTGCGTTGCGGTCAGCGCCAGCAGCAAGCAGCGTGCGCTCACTTAGGCTTTGGCCAGGTTGCAGCGTTTTAGGGCCGGTGGCCAGAGCACCGTTAACACCAAGGCCTGCTCCTGCTGAGGCTTGGCCATTGTTATTCAGCGTGCCGTCTTCTGCGTCATGCATGGCGTCACGAGCACGGGTAATCAGGTTTTTAACTCCGCCACACTGAAACTGAGCCGGCGCCTGATCAAAGCCCCAGACAAAATGGGCTTGATTTTCGCCATGATGAATTGCTCCTGCATCAGGTAGATACGCGCAGCGATCGCCTGTAGGAAAAAGATTGGCGGTGAGATAGGCATAGAAAAAGACCGACAGATCTTTAATCGGCTGCTGTGAGCGATTGGTCAGAATCACATTGCGAGCATGGACGGGTAATTTTCTCAGCACCAAATCATGGGTTTCAGCTGTCAGGCGGCCATCAGGAGAGCTAAAGCGGCTGATGACAATATCTGTGTCAGGCAAAACCTGTTGGCTTTCGAGTTTAAACTGATGCATCCAGTAAAACTTGCCTTCGTAAGCGACGCCTGAATAAGCGTCCCAGAGATGATCTTCGCCCAGATCTGGCCAGTAGAGTTCAACCAAAGCGCCGGTTTTGGCTCCTCGGCCAACCGGTCCAGAGACCACGGTCAGCAGTTCACCATTAGAAGAAGCCGCAAAGTTGGGTGCGTCACCAACGGCGCGTGAAATCAATTCACGCCCTTGGGCTTCTACTTGTACAGAGCCACTAGGGCCGCGAACAGGGCTGGGAGCGGTTGCACAGCTGGCGGCCAGCAAGGTAGTGGCAAGAATAGCTTGGATACTAGGAGTTTTGAGGCGATGCAGGGACATTTTGGAACCTCTGACACAGCAAGTCTTTACCGCATTTTAATCTTTTATTCCAGGCTTGAATAGGGGGGATAGAGGGAATAAAAAACTTACTAAGCTTTAAGCCAACAATCAGACAAATGATAGGTTTGTTAAGAAGTATGTAGTAAGATCAATTTATCGGGGTTAGAGTAAACCAGCTTTTTTAAGTCGAGTGCCTGGCTGGTCCCCCAGAAAGGTATGAGATGAACAAATTTTCTGTGATGTCTTTGAGCTTGTTTGTGTTGAGTCTGAGCGCTTGTCAGGCCCCTCTTCAGACCACATCTCAGCCAGAAACCCTTCAGAAGTCAGTTAATCAGATCGATGGTCAGGTCAACCAGGATATCTCTGTTGTTCAAACCAGTCGCGATGTCCAGGTCAGTCAATCTGTCAGCCAAGCGGCAAAAAACAATCCGCTTCATCAGGCTGCGTTTAAACCAGACCTGATTACTTTAGAAAATACCGATTCTGTCGCCGCACCCCCTCAGGGTGTAACTGCTCCGCCACAAGGGATTACGGCTTCTGAACAAGCCTCAAACATCACAGCTCCTCCTCAGGGTATTACCGCTCCACCACAGGGAATTACGGCACCTCCTTTAGGGATTCATCAGCCGCTTGAAGCCAGTCAGTTTGATTTCTATGACACCAACGATGACCACTATTGGAATACTCAGGAACTGGCCGTTTATCGTCAGGATTGGAACACGGCTAACCAGCGTTTTGCTACTCAGGCTTTGCTAGGCGATTTGCTCTCGCTGGATCTGACTCAGCTCTTGAGCACCTTTGACGCGGATCATGATGACCTGCTGAACTTTAATGAAGCCCAGGCTCTGCATATTGGATTGGGTCAGGCAGTTTTGGGTTTGACCGAAACACTGGGCCAGACCGTCACGGGTACGGTTTCAACCGTAACAGGCGTCCTGAACCCGATTTTACAGCCAGTTGGTCAACTTTTAGGCAGTACGCCTACTCCGAGCCGTACCGCTGCTCCGAGTTCTGGCTTATTGGGTGATGCACTTGGGAGCCTGACGGGCCAGCCAAGTGCATCACCTAGTCCCGCTGCAAATCAGTCCAGTTCAGGCAGTGGGTTACTTGGTAAGCTGCTGGGTCAATAAGCCCAAAACTAAGCGAAGTTATGGATAGCTTTTCTTAAAAACCTGTCCATCTGGACAGGTCTTGTGCTGTCTGCTGGGACGATGTGGCAGCTGAGACTCGGGCTCTATGCTTGGGACATAAGCTACTTAAGGAGTTCCAGATGTCCCAAGCAATAAATAATCTGTCTGTTCCTTCTACTATTTTGATTACCGGTGCTTCAAGAGGTTTAGGCCTGGCCCTGGCTCGTCAACTGGCACAAGCCGGCCATCGCTTGATTTTGGATGCGCGCGGAGCTGAGGCTTTAGCTGAAGCCGCAGAAGCGTTGCGAGCGTTTAAAGAATTCTCGCAGAAGAACAGCTTTCGGCTGTCCTGGCTCAAGAACAGCCTGACTGGCGGGTTTATTGGGTCGATCCAAGCGATATGCGCACTGATATGCATCAAGCCGCTTTTCCGAATGAAGATATTTCAGATCGGCCTGAGCCTGAACGCAGTGTGCCGGGTATCTTAGCGCTTTTGCAGGGGACTTTGCCAAGTGGCCGTTATCAGGCCCGTGCGGTGGTTCCGCAGGAGGTTTTGCCATGAGCCGGTTAGCAATTCAAGCCATGCAAAAAAAAGTGTTAAGTCCTTTGCTTAAAGTCCCTTTGGCTAATCGTCCCCCAGAAGCGCGAGGCTTAAGCCGTGATGGCGTCAGGTTAATGGTGTCTCATTATCTGGATGATCAGATCCATCATCATCATTTTGCTGAGCTGAGCAATATTTTAGAATCCGGTGATCTGCTAGTGTTTAATACCAGCGCGACCTTACCAGCAGCACTCAAAGCCCAGCATCCAGATGGCCGTGAGCTATGGGTACATCTGTCAAATCAACGGAGCCCAAGTGAATGGATTATTGAACCCCGTACACCGACTGCTCAGGCGAGCAAAGCCTTTGCTTTGGTGGAGTCTGGCGATCTGTTAAGTTTGGCTGAGGGCTTTCAGCTTCGTCTGATCGCTCCCTACCCAGAAGAGCTTTCAGTCGAAGTTAATCAATCTGTTCGCTTATGGCGGGCTGAACCCATATGGCCAGTTCTGCATGATCGGCATGTACTGGCTTATTTACAACGACATGGCAAAGCCATTCGCTATGACTATGTGGAACAAGAGTGGCCGCTAGAAGCTTACCAGACGATCTTTGCACTTGAGCCCGGCAGTGCAGAGATGCCCTCTGCAGGCCGGGCGTTTACACCTGAGTTGGTAACAGCCTTAGTGACTCGTGGGATCCAGATGTTTCCGCTTGTGTTACACACCGGGGTCTCAAGTCAGGAAGCCCATGAAGCACCTTTTGCGGAGTATTATCAGATTCCAGAGGTGACGGCTACAGGGGTGAATCAGGCTATTCAACAGGGGAGGCGGGTGATTGGAGTCGGTACAACGTCTGTGAGAGCACTTGAAAGCGCGGTTGGTCCCCAGGGAATTAGAGCAGAGCGTGGCTGGACCGATTTGGTGATTGACCCGCAGCGAGGCCTTATGGTTATTACGGGTCTCTTAACGGGTTTACATGAGCCTCAGGCCAGTCATTTAAATCTGCTTTCAGCTCTGAGTGGCCGCGAACATCTTGAGTTAACTTATCAAGCTGCGTTTGATAAAGGCTACCTCTGGCATG
>CAJYHH010000933.1 GCA_913773825.1 Candidatus Sericytochromatia bacterium
CCTCAGATACCAAAAACCCCTCTTGCTGATTCAGCAAGAGGGGTTAAAAATTTTATTTAGATCAGGACGTAAGCTGATTAGTCTTTTGCGCGGATGCTGTCGAGCAGAGCTTTTGCATCAGCAGCATGGTTCTGCAGGCCTTCGCCAACAAAAGTGGCAAGCAGAATCACGGGTTTGTCAGCCATAACAACAGCGACCATCCAGTGAGCCTGTTCACCTTTAACGGTGCCAGTGCCAGCGCTGTAGATCACGGGCAGACCGTTAACTTCGTCTTCTTTAGCATCTTCGTCAACACTGATGTCTTCGACAACTTTGCCAAGTTCTTCGTCAAGAGCGCCAACAGCTGCTTCGAGATTATCTGCATCAGAGACCCAGAACATGGTCATGGCGGTTTCGTCTTCGGGGGTTAGAATCAGCACGTCACCGTCAGCTTCTGCGTTCCAGTCATCGGGAGCATCGAAGGTGATACCAGCTTCAGAATGAGTGTGAGTTTCAGCTTGAGCAGCAGGAGTGACGCCCAGGGAGACAGCGGTAAGCAGGGCCAGCATGGTGCCAGCCAGGGATTTTTTAAGGCCTTTAATCATGGTTGAGAACCTTTCTCTTGGAAAAATGAAACGGATGGAATCGATAAGAACAATGTTTGACATCATAACATCTGCTGTTATGACTCGCCTAACGCCCAAGTGTTCAAACCCGATTCAAGCCTTTGTTTGAAAAACTGTAAATAAAGTCATGAATAAACTTTCACCCCCTCAGGTTTAACCTGAAAGGGGTGAAAAAGAAGGCTTAATACTGAGTATCAGCTTGCGTTTAGCGACGACGGCGGCCACCGCTGCTGCGACGGCTGGATGAGCCAAATCCAGACGAGCGTGAGCTGCTGGAAGTGCTGCTGCCGCTGGAACCGCCAAACGAGAAGCTCGGTTTACGGCGGTTTGAGCTGCTGCCAAAGGCGCCGCTGCCGGTGCTGCTGCGAGTGCTGGTATCGTTACCAAAGCGCGTGCTGCCGGTAGATGTGCTTGAGCCTGTTCCGCTTGCGCCGCTGCGGCTGGAATTGCTGCCAAAGCCCGTGCTGTTAGAGACACTGCCAGCAGGCCGCTTATTGGTTGTGGTGCCAAAGCTGGTGCCACCGTTCATGGTGCGGCTATTACTGCCGGTGTTCAGCGTGCTGGTTCCACCTGTGGTTCGGCGGCTGGCGGCTGCGCGCAGCGGTTGGCCTTTAACCGTCAGGCTGCCTGAACCCACCTTGGTCCGGTAGCTGGCCATGGGGATCACGCGGCTGGTTTTATAGTATTTGGGGTATGAACCATAGCGATAGCCGCTGTGCCCAAAGCGGGGACGGCTGAGATCAAACAGCCATGCCGCCAGCAGGATTTCAGTTAAGGGAAAGCTGGAACGGTACTGAACGGGCTGGCCGTAGTACTGGGGATTACCCTGAACAGCAACACTTGCGGTTTCCTGAGTGGTGCTGATATCAATTTTGGCAATTTCCAGGCGTTCGCTGCCTTCATTGGTATAGAGCACAAAGCCATTATTGCCCGTCTCACGCACTTCTTCGACGTTAAGGAAGTCAACTTTGCCATCGTTATTGGTATCGAGATTGTTGACGCCTGAGGTATTCAGGATTTCTTCAAGCTCTTCGCCATTTTTGGCTTTTTGAACCAGACTGGGCAGACGGCTCAGATCTAGACCATCACCCAGACTGCCATTCGTTTGAATAGTGGTATTTGTATTGGTTCGGGTTGTTGTTTGCTGTTGACGCTGATTATTATTGTCATCGCCGCCACTGCACGATGGCAGGACAAGTGTCATCGCCAGACAGGCTGACAAAATCAGATGAAAAGGACTTCTACGCATGGATGACCTCTTTCATTTCAGTGAAGTTATGGGCTTATTATAGCAGGCCGTTTAAGCGCCCCGGTCAAAGTCTTGTCACAGAAGCTTTTTTATTCTGTTTCATCAGCAAAAGCCTAAACACTTGTGAGTGCCAGATTTTAGTCTTGAAGGTTTTGTCTGCTGGAAGACTCAAACAAAAGGTTTTACAGATTCATTACACTTTGCTCGTCGGCTTCTGGCATACTGGCTCAGGTTGTTTTGGCTTGGCAAAGTGCCCGCCACTCTCTATAATTCGGTTCGTGTTTTTTAATCTGTTCAAACTTAAATGAAACAAACATCCACTTCTCATCCTATTTTCCTTTTACGCTTTGCTGTTC
>CAJYHH010000934.1 GCA_913773825.1 Candidatus Sericytochromatia bacterium
GGCATATTGCTGCGAATATAGCGCGTGGCGATGGTCAGTCGGGCCATATTAGAACCCTGGCTAAAGCTATCGGAGCCCCAGACCGGAGGAAAGCTATAGCCCAGGCCCGGTTGCTGATCATCCATCAGTGAGCCTTCACCTTTGGTGCCGTGGCAGGCAGCGCAGTGATAGTTATAAAGCTCAGCGCCTTTTTTTAAATCAGCTGCGCGGTTTGGCATTTTAAGCTCAGGTAAACCTGAGCCAATTGGTACCTGGCCAACTGGGACATCCTGACTGAGCCAGGTGAGATAAGCTGAAAAGGCTGAAAGCTCGCGATCAGGTAGTTCTTTACCGTTTAAACTGCGGGTAAAACAGGCCTGGACGCGTTCTTTAAGTGTAATCTTGCGATCCATCGGTGCATAATAAGCCGGAAAGCGGTGCGAAATGCCAACAAAGCCAGCTGCACCAGGCTGGGTGCCATCAGACAGATGGCAGCTTGAACAATCCATACGATTGCCGGCCAGACGTAGAGCCGGATCAGGGGCTGAAGGACCAAGATGTTTAACGGTTTCGGCTACCAGTTTTTTGCCATAGGCAATTTCTTCACCCGCAGTGCCAGCTGGGATTGCTTTAGGAAATTTCCATTCAGCTGTGGGTGTCTGACTGGGGGCAATGGTTGACTCTGTCTGTTCTGGGCAGCCCGCTAACAGAGCTGAAGCCCCTAGGACCGTTAAATTAAGAATGAAGCTTTTCATTATTGCGATGCCGCTCTTTATCGCGTTTGGTTTTTTTGTCAAGATTGCGCTCTAAGGCTGCTGTTAAGTCAATACCCGTCTGATTGGCCAGGCAGATTAGAACAAACAGCACATCAGCCATTTCATCACCGAGGTCTCCTTTGTTATCGCTGGCTTTAAAGCTTTGTTCGCCATAAGTACGTGAAATCAGTCTTGCTAGTTCACCGACTTCTTCAACCAGCTGGGCCAGATTAGTCAGTTCGTTAAAATAACGTACGCCAATTTCTTTAATCCATTGGTCTACACGCTCTTGAGCTTCGCGAAGGCTAATATCAGTTGTTGCGGAATCCATCACTTTGATCCTTAACAGCTCTCAATTGCTGAGAGTTTATTCTGAGCAGATTTTGGTTGAGTATAGCATGGGGTATAGGCACCTGATGGGGCTGTTTTGATTGGTAGGTTGTGGGTTTTTGAAGAAAGAGCAAGAGTTATTAGGCTGTCTGGTCACGCACCACCGGCTACTAGCCATGAGCTAGCAGCTACACATACATCTGCATTAAGAGTGGGTGGGCTTTGAGATAGGCAAGAATTTTTTGGTGAGCAACCGGGATCGCCAGGTCGGGATTGTTGTTGGGATCAAGCCAGGCCCAGCCTGGGGGGAGTGAGTCAGGAATCTCTGACTGGCAAACGTGAACAGCCATTTCAAGCTGGCGATGAGTCAGGGTTTGAGGGATGGTTGCCAGATGGCCCTGTACGTGAATCTTAAAGGGTAAAGCGCTTTGGAGAGCCAGCTCTGCTTCTCGGTCGTTAAGCTCTGTCCAAGGCAGGCACCAGAGCTGTTTAAAAATGCCATCATCGCCTTGTTTTTGCATGAGAATTTGCCCAGCAGAGTTATGAATTAAGGCAACAACCATTTGGACTGTTTTAGCTTTCGTCTTTTTGACTTTGACGGGATAGCTTTCTGGGTTGCCATTAGCATAGGCCTGACAGTGAACTTTTACAGGACAATCCTGGCAATCCGGTTTGCGGGGTGTACATATTAAGGCTCCAAGCTCCATCAAGGCCTGATTAAAATCACCTGCTGCTTGAGGAATTAAAGCTCTAACGCGGGTTTCAAGTCTCGTGCGGCTTGCTGGTGTGTCAAAAGGCGTTGCAATGGCGTCAAGGCGGCTAAAAACTCTGATCACATTGCCATCTACTGCTGGTTCTGGCAGATCAAAAGCAATACTCAGAATCGCTCCAGCTGAATAAGGACCAATGCCAGGAATTTTGCGGATTTCTGTTGGGTTCGCAGGAACTTTGGCTTTAAAGTGTTCAACCACATAAGCCGCACCTTTA
This sequence comes from Candidatus Sericytochromatia bacterium, assembly GCA_913773825.1. Taxonomy (GTDB): domain Bacteria; phylum Cyanobacteriota; class Sericytochromatia; order UBA7694; family UBA7694; genus CAJYHH01. Next base: position 2,052 of record CAJYHH010000934.1, read on the forward strand.
TGTAGATTGCGGGCACGGCTGTAATAGCCCAATCCTTCCCAGAGTTTAAGCACGCGCTCAAGCGGTGCTTCTGCCAGGTCTGTGACAGTCGGAAACGCTTTTAAAAAGCGCAAATAGTAGGGTCTGACTGTGTTGACCTGGGTTTGCTGAAGCATAATTTCAGAGATCCAGATGCGATACGGATCTTTGCTTTCACGCCAGGGCATTTCTCGCTGGGCGTTTGCAAACCAGGCTAACAGATCACGCGCAAAACTTTCAGGACTGGACTCTGGCGTCATGGGGAAGGACTCGCTGTTGGACTGATAACTGGGCTGGGACTATTTGCAGGTATGCTATCAGGGCTTGGCTCGGTGCTGACTTCAGGGCTTGGTGAAGGACTGGGCGAAGGACTTGACTCACTGCTTGGCGTTGAGCTCGTTGGGGACGCTGATGGGCGAGCTGTTGGTGAGACTCTAGGGGCTGGTTGATCGGTATTTGCAGCCAGAATACGGATATAAGCTGCGGCTTCGTCTGCTTCACGACGAGTCAGGATTCGGGCTGCCACATAACGGGCGGCAAAGGCGTCAATTGGGTGTTCGCGATTAAAATAACGCGGCGCAATCAACAAATGGCAGCGGCCACAATGGGAGATATAGGCTGTGCGTAAAGGCTCGATCTGGGGATCTACCGGTAGTTCTCCAGCAGAAATTTTGGGTGTAAAAAAATATTCAAGCAGGCAGCCTTGCAGGCTTAAAATTAAGCCGAGGGCCGGTAACCAGATTAAAGCTCTGAGAAAATAACGCATATCCTTCAAGGTACAAGCAGCAGGGGCCTAAGGACAAGGGAGAAGGCGCCAGTGGGTGAATTTATGCTAAAATGCCTGTGCCTACCCGCTGTTATTCTTTTACAGCTACACTGCGTAAATCAAGCTGTCATGAGACTGTTAGTAAGACCAGTTGCGGTAGGTTATCAGGCTAGAGTGAACAGTCTGTTTGAAGGCGAAAATATGCAAATCATAACTGGGATTTTACTGGCGAGTCTGCTGAGCGCTCCTATCCTGTTTACGGGAGCAGCCCAAGCTCAGGTTCCTGAACGGACCTCTGCCCTGCCCGCCCGTCCTGATGGAAGGGCTTTAGCTGTTAACGAGCAGGCTTCAGCCCGTTTTAACCAGGGCAAGCTTGCTCAAGAAGAAAAAGATTTTGAAGCGGCTCTGCTCGAGTTTAGTGAAGCGATTAAATTAGCTCCGACTTATGCTCAGGCTTATTATGAACGGGGCAGAACGTTTTTAATTCTTGATCAACATGAGCGGGCGCTGACTGATTTTAATAAGGTGATTGAGCTCAAAGATCCAGAGACCTTAGTAGATGCCTACAATAATCGCGGTTATATCTACAATGAGTTTCTGAAAAAATATCCAGAGGCCATTGCTGATTTTACTCGCGCCATTCAGATTGATCCCAGCTATATCCGCGCTTATTACAATCGCGCATTGGCTTATGATCGCAGTAACCAAAGCAAAGAAGCCCTTGCAGATTATTCCAAAACGATTCAGCTCGATGCTCAGTATGTTGACGCCTATAATAACCGCGGAATTGTCTATCTGCAGACCAAGCAGTTTGAACTGGCCCTGGCTGATTTTAACAAAGCTGTTGCCTTAAATCCTAAATACGCGCTGGGCTATTATAATCTGGGCCTGACTTACGCCACTCAGAAAAAATTCGACGAAGCGCTGGATCACTATAGCCGTGCCATTCAGATTAATCCTGAATACGCTCAGGCCTATCATAATCGCGGCTATATCTATAACGATATTCGTAAAGACTACGCCAAAGCCTTGGCTGACTTTAACAAAGCAATTGAGCTAAGACCCGGCTATCTGAATGCTTTTTATAATCGTGGCTTGACCCATTATAATCAGCGCAAGTATGAAGGTGCTGTGGCTGATTTTGCTGAAGTGCTCAAGCTCAGTCCCAAAGACATTGATGCTTTTTATTATCGCGGTGAGAGCTACTATCATCTGCATGAATACGACAAGTCAATTGAAGATTTTCAGCAGGTTGTGGCTTTAGCGCCAAACGATGCTTGGGGGCATTATTGGCTGGCGCGTGCCTACTCACTCAAAAAAGATCTAACCCAGTCTTTAGCTTCACTTGAAACCGCCATTAAGCTAAAGCCTGAATTTAAAAATACTGCGCCGCTTGAAGCTGATTTGGTCTTTCTGCGCAATCTGCCGGAGTTTAAAAAGCTGGTTCAATGAGATTTTTTTACGACTCACGGACTGATATATTAGGCATTCGCTTTAAGCCCGGAAAGCCTGAGCCTGCGGCTCGGCGCCAGGAAGTCTCACCGGGTGTCATTATGGATTTTGACTTGCGTAATCAGCTTTCTGCGCTGGAAGTCCAAAAGGTCTCGCGCCAGCAGCCCGATTTACCGCGCCTGATGAACCAGCTGGTTCAAGAGTTGATTCAGCGCAGTGGTGAACTCTCTCAAGAAGTGTTGCTCGCGATTGAAAAGACCCTGCGCCTAGGCGATGATCCCACAAGCAAACGCCGGACTGATTATCAGCCTTGCTTTAGCTTTGATGCGGTAGCCAATGTCTTAGTGGTTGAGTTTTTGCGTCCCACTCAAGGCACAGAGCTGATGCCGAAACAGCAGATTTTGCCTGCAGTCTGGGCTGTCTTTGACACCCAGGGCCAGCTGGTGGTGATGGAAATGCACTCGGCTGTTCAGCAGTTTCCGGATCTGCAGCGCTTTGTTGAGCAGGGCCAGGAAATGCTTGCCGCTCAGCGTTTTTTTCGCGGCCCACATCCCTAAAACCTCTTAAATTTAGCTACATATAAACAGGCTTTTAAGCCATTTTGACAGCTTTTTAACAGGTTCTGTTTTTGGCGCATTTATTGAGCTTTAGCGTTCTGTGAGTGATTCATTTTTCTGCTAAGCCTTCAAGGGCCAATTATCGCTCTTGCAATTGTATATAGGCTGCTATATCTTAATATTTGCATATGTCATTTGAACGCATAATCGCAGAAACGCTTGGAGGAATGCAAATGTATAAGAAAATTTTCGCTGTATTAGCCGGTGGTGTACTGGCACTTGGATCTCTGACTTCTCAGCCCGCTGAGTCTCGTGAAATGTGTACAGACTTAGTGGTTTCCGGCTCTTATGCTTATGTTAAAGCTGGCGCTGGTCTTAACACTCGCACTCTGCGCACTGCCCGCCGTGGTGAAGCTCTGACCATGACCGGCACCCAGCCCCGTGGTGGCTGGAATGAAGTCACCACCAGCAATGGCACCAAAGGTTGGGTTCATGACTCAGTCATTCGCTGCCGCAGCGGCGTTGTCGCCAAAATGAGCTGCACCCAGGTCCGCATCAGCGGCCCCCGCGGCGCTTATATGAAAGCTCAGCCCTGGATGTCTTCAAAGACTTTCCGTACCGCTCCTCGCGGTGAAGTCCTCAACCTCGAAAGCCCTGGCAGCCCCATCGAGTACAACGGCTGGTATTTACTCCGTTCAGGCACTGGGACCAAAGGCTGGGCCCACAACTCAGTACTGGCTTGTAAATAGGCTGGTAGCTAGTCGCTTGATGCTCTAAAACAATTTCTCACTTAATGGCCCGCTGTAAATACAGCGGGCCATTATCATTTGGGGCAAAAGCTTTTAAGCGTAATACACTTGTCACCAATGCAAACTCAAGTTTGAAAAACAGTTCATTCTAATAGTTGAAAATAGCTTCGTAACAGGATTAATTCAAATCCAGCTTTACAGGCTTTTTTCTTGCCTCTTGTTGCTGATAAGCTGAATTGATTTTTAGATTGTGCTGCATGATTGAAATCTCTTCAGGTAATTCTTTAAGAGGAAAAATCATCAGTGTTTTGCGCTTAGCGTCGATATCATAAGCAAAGCGTTTCCCCTGAAATAACTGGGTTTCTCCTTGATCCCAAAGAGATTCACTTTGGGTGGGAATGGTATCAATTCGCTCTCTCCGATACTGTTGAGCGGTATATTCCACATAGTAGTCCATAGCTTTATAGACCAGTTTTGAATTAGCAAAGTCTTGGGCTACTTCTTGTCCGTAAATCTGTTTGAGTAAAGTGCTCGTTAACTTTGAGTCTCTACTCCATACATTCGACTGAATCTCATAGTCTTTTATATTCTTCACAACAAAAAGACGAGCTTGTTTAAAAACTGTTTTTGCTCGTGTAGGGTCTTCACCAATTCCATGCTCATAGCGAACAACAATCCGCCCGCCGCCTTCAATTTCTCGATGTGCGTCTATATACCAAGTAACGCCTGCCCCATCATCCCGAAAATTTGGAGACAAAAAAGAGTGTGTTTTAATCCAGTTTCGGATCTGCTGACCTGTCCACTCAGGCAGTGCGTTAGCTGAAGTTGTCCACACGCTCAAAAATAAAAAACAACCAACTGCCAAAATCTTCTTCATCCCAATACCTCAATACTCTTTATTCACTTAATTGGCATGTAACAGACGCTGTGCTGGATGATTCAAACACAACCTGACAAGTGTAGTGATTTCGCAACATCGCGCCGTAGCTGTTCTGAGCATCTACATAAGACCGGACAGTGTAAGTCCCGTTTGAGCCACTTACTTGATCTCGACTAAAGCGCTCAAATTTTGCTGTTGAAGGTGCTTTTAGCATTTTTTTAACCCTGTCCTCAGCAAAGACAGAGGCTCTGGTGGCAAGCGGATCGCTTTTAGCCTTTTGCTCCTCTTCTTTGGCGGCTGTCATAGCTGGGTGTTCGCCTTCTCGAAAAAAGAAAAGTAATCCTCCCACCATGATAATGACAAAAAAGAAGGAAATCAGAACAACTGGATTCTGGTTTGGGTCAGGCGCCGCAGTGGGAGAATTACTTTTAACAGCAACATCAGAAGTTTTACCAGCGGGATCGTAGTATTTATAAAGGTTTCTGCCTACTAAGAGCAGAGGGTTTTGGCAAGACGGGCATTTGATAGGCTCTTCTTTCCAAGCCCAAACCATCTTCCCGCAATATAGGCATTTCCCTTTTCTGCCTTCCTGGGGAATCGTCATTTTGCCGACTCGTTCACCAGCTGCATAAGCTGTTTTCGAGACAGAATCCCAGTGAATCCAACTTTCGTAATAAGCCTTTTGCTTGGGCGGGATTTCAAAGGATTTATTTGTTTGATTCATCGGATTCCCGCAGCCTGGGCAAGTAGTGGCCTTGCTAGAAATCTCTCGCTCACACTCTGAGCACTTGATTAACGCCATCCCAATACCTCAGCTACTTAATGCTTAAGTTTACTGCTTAACCACACTCTTACCAAATGTCAGAGTCTAAACAATGAGCGCCTGAAATGACTATATCTGCTGTGTTTAGCCATATGACCATTGGGTTATTTGCTCAAGTTCTTATAGATCTATCTATGTCCAATTTTCTCAGTCCTAACCAGCCTATTGTGATTGTTGTTGGGGCAAGATGTCTTTAAGCAACAAGCGACCGGCTACTAGCCACCAGCTATGTTATGCTTCCCCCTATGAAAGCCTATGGTAGTCAGATTATTGCTGAGTTTATTGGCTGTCAGGCCAATTTGCTCGACCAGCGTGAAGCGCTTGAGGCCTTGCTGGTTGAGGGGATTGAACGCCATGATCTGCGTTTAAAGTCGATTAATAGCTTTCAGTTTGAACCCGTAGG
>CAJYHH010000935.1 GCA_913773825.1 Candidatus Sericytochromatia bacterium
AACATTTACTGGCTCAGGCCAGCAGCAGCAAAACCGAGGGCATGATGGAAAAAGTCAAAGCCCAGCTGGCAATTAAGCGTTTACAAGAGCTTAAACTCTTTGCTCACGATGATCCTGAGTTTTTAGAAGAAGTGGCTGAAGCCGTTAAACCATTGGCTTTTATGCCGGCCAAAAACGTCTTGAGTCAGGACGAAAAAGCTGAAAAGCTGTATTTCATTTCACGCGGTAAAGTTGGTTATTATCTTGGCAGCGGCCGCAGGCCTTTTTTAGAACTGGGTCCAGGGGATGTCTTTGGTGAACTGGCGATGCTGAATCAGCAGATTCACCCTGCCAGTGCCCGCACCGAAAGCTACTGCCAGCTCTATGAGCTCGATATGGCAGGCTATGCCCGTTTGCTGCTACAGCGCCCTGATTTAAAAGACGAGCTGCGGATTATCGCCATGGAGCGCATGCCCGATCTAGAAGCTGAACGTGACCGCCTGGCTTATGAGCCAACTGAAACTGAAGCTCTGCCTTTAGCAGATATTATCAGCCTGACGCGAGTCCGTCCGGCACAGGCTTTTATCGCCTCTGATTATCATGAAAAAACTTTTTGCGTCGATGAAAACGGCCAGATCCTCTGGGCCTCTGAAGGCAGCAAAGCTCGTCTATACCGGCCCACCCGCCTGAGCAGCAGCGATGATCTGATCTGGGTTGCAGACAGCGGCCATGATCGTTTAGTTGCTTTGTCAAAAGCCGATGGCCGCTATGTTCGCCAGCTGGCCTCACCCAAAATTGAGCTGTCTTCTCCGCGTTCTGTCGTTCAGACCATGCACCAGCATCTTTTAATTGCCGATAGCGGCAATGCCCGCCTGGTGATGGTCAGCCCAGCTGGTGAACTTTTATGGGAATACGCCGCCCCGCATGAAATTATGAATCCCTGGTACACCGAGCAAACGCTTAAAGGCACGGTTTTATTTGCAGACCGGGATCTACATATGGTTTTTGAAGTTGATCCACGCAGTAAAGAAGTGCTGTGGTCTTATGGCAGCATGATGAACGCAGGCGATCAGCCTGGTGAGCTCTGTGAGCCCAGCTGCGTCAGACGGATGAGCAACGGCGCCACGTTAATTGTGGATACCGGCAATCATCGCCTGCTGCTGCTCTCACCGGTTGGCACCCTGATGCGCAGCTTTGAAGGCAGCGAAGAAATTTTGCTCGATCGTCCCATTCATGCAGAACTGATGAGCAGCGGCGAAATCTGGGTCTACCCAGAAGCAGGTGATACTGTCATTCGTTTAGGGATTAGCGGCCAACCCGTCTGGCAGGCTTTTTTACCGCGTTAAATT
>CAJYHH010000936.1 GCA_913773825.1 Candidatus Sericytochromatia bacterium
CTGAGCTTAATCAGTTTAAAAACTGATTGAACGCAATTTGCTGACAAAGGTGATTTAAGTTTAAAGCGCTTGCCTCATTGACAAATAAAGCATCAAAAAATCATTCAGTATTTGCTGAATTTACGTAGGTAATTTACCGACTCAAAGCCTGTAATTACGGACAAGACAAGCTAATTTCGCTGTGATAATCTAAATCCCATATCGAGTCATTTATGAATATTCTTTTTCGACTATTATCGTTAGTTTTTGCAGAATCAAACATTCTTACGTACTCCCGTTATTTTTTTTGCTAAAGGAGTTGGCATGACCACGCTGGACCAGGATGTTCTGGCAATTGCGCCTCATTACGATATCCTGCATGAGCTTGGCAGCGGCGGCATGGGTCGTGTGCTATTGGCTTATGATCAACGTCTGGACCGCCATGTAGCGATTAAACGTCTACATCGCCCAGCTGATGCTGAAGGTCTCTCTGAGCGCTTTTTACACGAAGCCCGTGCAGTGGCCCGGCTGAATCACCCCAATATTGTTGCAATCTATGACGTTGGCGAAGCAAACGGGCATTCTTATATGGTGATGGAATACGTGCAGGGCCGGACTTTAGAGGCCATGATTCAGGACGCCCCACGGATTCCGGCCAGTCTCTGTGCAGCAGTGGGGGTTCAGATCTGCTCAGCCCTGGATTACACCCATCAGCACGGGATTATTCATCGCGATATTAAACCAGCCAATCTGATTCTTTCACGTCAGGGTCTGGCTAAATTAACTGATTTTGGAATTGTCAAACAGACAGGCAGTGGGCTTGTGACCATTGAGCAAGCAGGAGCTGCCATTGGCACACTTAAATATGCTTCGCCTGAACAATTACTAGATGCCAGCCAGGTCGGCCCAGGCAGTGATTTATATTCGCTGGCCGTGACTTTATTTGAAATGCTGACCGGTGAACATCCGTATGAAGCAAATAGCCCTTCAGAGTTTATTCGTCAGGTTTTTCACGCCAGCCCACCGGCTCTGCGCGAAGTTTATTTTGATATTCCTCAAGCTTTTGAAGACATTCTGCTTAAAGCCATGGCCCGTGATCCAGCTGCACGCTTTAGCCGCGCGGCTGAAATGGGAGAAGCTCTAGCGGCGCTGATCGACAATGATCATCTGCAGCGGATTTTGTCGGGGCCTTTGTTTAATATGCGCAATTTTAAATCTGAGCAGGCCCAGACTTTCAGTCCAGTAGATGTTGGCAGCACCCATGCCGATTTACGCTTAGTGCCTGACAGCCGACGCTTGCTGGCAAGTTTACGTCAGGATCTGAGCTGGCTACAGGCTTTTAGTCAACTGCTGCCTCAGCGCGAGTCTCGACATTTACCCAAAGCTGCTTTTTTAGAAAGGGTGCTGACCTCTGCTTTTAGCGGCCTGATTCAGCTTAACCACTCTGTCTGGGCACTGGTTCAAAACGGCTATTTTCTGGAGTTTGTCTCAGACGCCCTGACACCCCATATCGACAAAAGCGGAGAGGAAATCTTTGAGATTTTGCCAAGCCAGCTTGAACAGGTCAAGCTTTATCCGACAGGGGCTAAGCAACATTATTTGCCGCTGTTATTAGCCAATCTGATTCAGTCCAGCGGTCAGAGCACAGTCGAACGCAGTGATCTGCGTGAAATCAGCGCTTTGCCTGAGCTGTTGAGCCAATTGCCCGATCTGACCGGCGCACTGATTTGCAAAAACGCTGAAATGCTTTATTGTTTAGGCTATTCTCAAGGCCAGGCGATTTTTGCCCTTGAATTACATGCCGAAAAAGTCTGTCTGACCGAGATTACTCTTGATCAGATTTTAGGCCGCAGTCACACGCTCTGGGATTTTTATGTGGCTGAACTCCGTTTGGCTGATTTAAATCAAACCGTCCTGCTCAGCCGCGCTCAGGGTCAGCGTCAGGGCGAAACCTTCAGCTATCACTTTGCGCTGAACAAACCCGATACATCCATCCTGAATCAACTTGTTAGCGCTCAGAGCATAGTGATCGACTCAAGGCTTCACCGCTTTGTATGTTTCTGGCTGAAAGAGCTGCTGCCGCGGATTCAAAACAGCGGCCAACAGCAGCGCTTAGCGCCTTTATTGTGCACAGATGCCGTTACAAACTGGACTTGTCATCAGCAAATCAAAACAGCCCGTGCTCAAATCAGCCTGGATCTCTGTGCTGCAGATCTGGAGCACAATATACGTCTTTGCCTGCGTCAGGGCGAAGGGGATGCTCAGGCTGTAGAAGCCTTTCTCTCAGATATAAATGCCCTGCGGGAATTACCCAGGTTTAGCGCTTTAAATGTCGCCGTTTTATTAGCCCCAGGCACCTTTACCCATGAAGCTTTGGCTGTTTATGCCCGTCAGCAAGCTTTGGGTCATTATCAAATTTGCCTGGTGGAATACGCCCAACACGAACAACTGTTTAAGCTGGTTGCGCCTTCTCTATATGGCTAATTCCAGTCTTTTAAACTCAGTCACTCAACAGTCATCACCCATAAAAAAGACCAAATAAGGAGTCAGAATCATGGCAAGTAAAATCGAAACCCTGTGTCAGCAGCTTTGTGGAGAAATTGACGGGGCTTTAGCCTGCGGAGTTGTCGATCGGGAGTCTGGCATG
>CAJYHH010000937.1 GCA_913773825.1 Candidatus Sericytochromatia bacterium
TGGAGCAGGTCAAAGGGTTAACGATTTATTGTCAGTTTTACATGAACAGCTGAGCCAGGAACAACGGGCTCGCTGGCGCGCTCAGATTCGTGAACAGATTGTGGCCGAGCTGGTAAAACAGTCTAAACTCAATCTGCCCGAAAGCTGGTTACAAGCCGAATTTCAGACCACTTGGCAAAATAGTGATGGCCAGCTGATCAAAGTCATAAAATCATCCCTGCCTGCTGCCTTAACCGTCCAGCTTGAGCAAAAAAGCTGGATGACCTGGCAAAAAATGGCCTGGCTCAAAACCGCTCAGGCCGAGCGCCTCAAAACCCGTCTGGTCCTTAGAGAAATGGGCTTACAGGCCAATATTTCTTTGAATCAAGCTGAAATTTTACACCCTTTGCAAGTTGGATCAGTCGTCGGAGAACGCCCAGAGCTCTGGCGTGAAGCGCTGATTGAACTGCAAAAAGAAAATAAAACAGAAATCTATGCGGATCAGGTCTGGTTAGACAAAGTGGTCCGCTGGCTGGTTCAGCAGGCCCAAGTCACTTATCAAGGCCAAGTACTCAAACTCGGTTAAGGCGGATCTAAACTTAAAATCTGGAAGCATGGCAGTTAGTAAGCAGGAGCTTTGGTACAATCAGTTTATGAACAATCCCCTCACCCGATTCAGCCTTTTAGCTCTCTTACTGACAAGCTGTGCTCAAGCACCTAATCAGTTTCCGAGCCCGTCTGCAAGTCCAACCCAAGCGCAGACAAGTCCAGCAAACAGTCCAGCCCCTGTAAACCCAGCCGCTAAAGGTCCGACTCAGATCACCATGAGCAAAGCCAGCTATGTAACTGGCGAAAAAATCAGCTTTAGCTTTACAGCGGATCCCCTGAGTGTTCAGGACAAAACCGCCTGGATAGGCCTGATTGCTGCAGATGTACCCCATGGCAGCGCTACCGAAAACGATAAATACGATTTGGCGTATATTTATCTGGAAGGTCGTAATAGCGGTGAACTCAGCTTTGACGCCCCTCCAGAGCCTGGCAACTACACCATCAGACTGCATAATTCTGAAAGCGGACTTGAACTGGCAAGTGCTGACTTTACGGTTACAGGCGCGCCCAAACCCTTAACAGGTAACGCATTAGCACTTGATAAAAGCCGTTATGCCCCTGGCGAAACGATTAATATTACGGTCAGCATTAAAGCAGAAGACAAAAAAGATGACACCGCTTGGCTAGGCATTGTCCCAGCTGCAGTGGATCACGGCAGCGAAGCAACTAATGACCGTTATAATCTGGGCTATAAGTTTTTAGACAAACTCTTATTTGGCAAAACCACGCTACCAGCTCCTAAAGCGCCAGGTCTGTATGATATCCGCCTACACGACACAGACACTGACGGACGTGAACTCGCTTTTATTTCATTTGTGGTGGAATAAAGCGCTTAAACTGCTAAAGACAGTCTCAAAATACGAGCAAGCCTTCATCCGGTTTAGCCCAGGTTAGGAGTGTACAAGTCTACTTAAAATAGCCTCGGCATGTTGCCACAGTACTGAGCCACCTGCCTCAGGTAAAAGGTTTAAATCAGCCTGGGGCAGGCGTTGAGACTGAACCAGACCAAAATCTGGAGAATGGACGGTACTGTGATCCTGCTGACCATACCAAAGGCTAACCGGACAACAAATAGCTTCCAGCTGAAACGGCCAGGGGCTAAATGTATTTACTAAATCCCTTACATAGCCTTCTGGCCCCTGACTAAAACCCTCTAAAAGCGCCAGCTGGTAAGCCGAACTAAACGGTTCACTCTGGTAGAGCTGTTGATCCAAAGCACTGCTCATTCCGACTATCAGCTGCCAAAGCCCTTTTGCATCAGCAAAGCTGACAAAGCGCGAATAAAATCCTTCTGGATCGGTTTCAGCATCCAGAACCATTTGCGCAACATCGGGGTGCAGCAAGGCTCTGACCTGAGGCTGATAAAAATCATCCTGACCTGAGACAATTGCCAATTTTTTAAGCACACCGGCCGCGGCCAGCGCATACGCAAATGGTGCCCCCTGAGAAAAGCCAACAGCGGCTAAGGGATTGAGCCCCAGCTGATCTTGCCAGAATTGAATATCCGCCACCCAGCTAGTCAAGGTTTTGGCCAGATCAGGACTGGAGTTTCCTAAGCCTGGCC
>CAJYHH010000938.1 GCA_913773825.1 Candidatus Sericytochromatia bacterium
CCCGTAAGCGCGGCATCCCTTTAGGAGTTGTACCGGCTGGCACCATGAACCTGCTGGCACGAGATCTGGGTATGTCTCTTGAACTTGGGACAGCCTTTCGGCAACTGGCTTCAGCTGACGCCATCCCAATTGATATGGCAGAAGTCAATGGCCATCCTTTTTTGTGTATTTCTAATCTGGGACTCTCAACTCGCTTTACACAACTGCGTGAAGCCCGCCGCCATCAAAACGCCTGGCTGCGCTGGCCAAGCATTGCCTGGCATATGATCACGGCCTTATTTAACTATCCCAATATCCGCATCGAGATCAGAGCCCAGGGCCGCACTTGGGGCGTTAAAAGCCGGGCAATTGCGATCACCAATAATCCGCTTTGCAATAACGCCAGTTTACTGCCCGCCAGAGCGTCGCTCGACAGCGGCAAACTGGCGATTTACGTCACAGCAGAAACCTCTGCTTGGTCATTGCCCCGTCTGTATTTGCGCATGATGCGTGGCAACTGGCAGCATCATCCTGAATTATTAGTGATTCACACTGATGAAGCTGTTGTTAAAATCCCTCGCAGACGTCGAATTCGCCTGATGAGTGACGGTGAACTGCTGACGCTTAAAACGCCGCTGCGCTATCGTATTCGTGCCCGCAGTTTAAATATGCTGAGGCCTGCTGTATGACTGAAACAGACAATCTTTTAGCTCAAAACCCCATTTTGCCGACCACGCGGATTGTCCATTTGTCAGACCTGCACTTTGGGGCTGTCACACCTGGTTTAGCAGAACGTCTGCTGGAACAGATTCACAGCCTTGAACCCAATCTGGTTGTGATTAGCGGCGATCTGACCCAGCGCGCCCGCAGCCGTGAATTCCGGGAAGCAGCCGCCTTTATTAAAGCTCTACCCGGCCAGTCACTGGTTGTGCCCGGAAACCACGATCTGGCAGCGTTTGACTTACCTGAACGTCTGCTTTACCCCTGGCAAAAATGGCGTAACTTTATTTCGCCAGAGCTTGAGCCCACGGTTGAAGCAGACGGTTATCTGGGAATTGGCTTAAACACAGCTCGGCGCCTGAGTGCCCATCTGGACTGGTCGCGGGGCCGAATCAATTTGCGTCAGCTGCTGCATGCTGAACATCTGGCCAAACAAAGCCGCCCTGAGCAGGTCTGTGTATTAGTCACTCATCATCCGTTTTTTTTGATGGACCATATGAAACATCGCGGATTAGTCGGGCGTTTTGGGATTGCCTGGCCCCGGCTTAAAGCCGCTGGGATTGATTTAATTTTAAGCGGGCATATTCATTTAGCTTATGCCCACTTGTGTCAGGGCATGATTGTGGCGCACGCGGGTTCGGGAATTTCTCACCGCCTAAAAGGGGAAGCCAATAGCTTTAATCTGATCTCAGCCAGCAAAGAGCAGATTCAGATTGAACAAATGCATGATGATGGCAAACAATATGTTTCCCACCATCACCAGCTGTTTAAACGCCAGGGCGAAGATGGCTTTGTTGAGATTACAGCCAGCGCAGCTTAAAACAACGCAGCGTTGTCATAAGACTCTCCGATGATAAAAGCCCTCCAGAAATGATCTGGAGGGCTCCTGCTAAGCTTTAGCTTACAGTCAGCTTAAAAGCTCTAAGTGTCAGGTCAGGTTAGGAGGATAATCAACCTGTACCTGATGATGGGTCATAATCCCACCCTGGGCCTTAAGATAAGGCGTGACCACTTCTTTAAGGGCCTCAAAGCGGCTGGCATCAAGCAGAAAGATCAGGAAAGAGTAACCTAAGTCCAGCAGACCTTCGGCTTCAACCACTCCATGAACCCCGGCCCCGGCCAGAACCGGCAGAATGGTGTAGTGCTGGATGCCGCGCCCGGCGGCGTCTTTGAGCAGGTTGTGAACCTGGAAGTTATTGATTACCACTTCGACTTTTTCGACTGTGTACATGGTCTTAGGCCCCCCAGACTTTGTGAATCACCGAGAAGTAGAGTGGAATCCCCGCCGCGATGTTGAGTGTAAAGGTTACACACAAAGACATCGGCAGCAGCAGACTCATGTTTGCTTGCGGAACCGCTGTGCGCATGGCAGCTGGCACCGCGACATAAGAAGCACTGGCGCAGAGGACAGTAAAGAGCAATGCGTCACCCTGAGGCAAGTGCATCATGTAGCTCAGGCCGATACCAATTGCAGCCATCACCGGCGGGAAAATCAGGCCATAAGCAACTAAGAAAGCACCCGACTGTTTAAGGTCGCCGATACGTTTGCCGGCCAGCAGACCCATATCGAGCATATAGAGCGAAAGCATACCCTGGAAGATGTCATCAACAAAGGGTTTAAGCTCGATCCCACCACTAGAGCCAGAAATCATACCCACCAGCATGCTGCCGAGCAGCAAAAACACAGAACCGTTAAAGAAAGCTTCATGCAGAACTTCTTTAAGCGGGCGCCCCCCTTCGCTCAGCTCGCTTGTGCTTTTAGCCTGGCGCAGTTTATTGACGCTCATCCCAATCAGAACCAGTCCCGCAATGATTGCAGGGGATTCCATTAAAGCCATACCGGCAGTCATAAAGCCATCAGCGTGAACGTGAAGGCTCTCCAGAAAAGAAGAAGCCGTAGCAAAAGTTACCGCACTGATTGAGCCGTAAGTGGCGGCAATCGCCCCGGCGTTATACGTATCAAGCTTAATCCGTAAAATTCGAAACGCAATAAACGGCGTCAGGAAAGAAATCAGCACACAGGCCAGCAAGACCTCGACTAAGGTGCCGCTAAAGCCTGCGGCCATCAGCTTTTCACCACCAGTAAAGCCAATATGAAACAACAAATACAGCGAAAGAAACTTACCAATTTGAGAGGGAATCTCAAGGTCTGATTTGAAGAGCACCGCTGCCAGTCCTAAAAAGAAAAACAGAACGGGCGGATGCGCAAAGTTGTGCAGAAAGAGATGAATATCCACTTTTGTAACCTCTTGTCCGTGAATCATCAATGCTGAGTATCAAGTTCGTAATTATTCTGGCATGGGCACTGCAGCGATTTCTGAAGAGTGGATAAGACAAAAGCGAAAGTTTCCTGAGAATACGGTGATGGTCTTTTCAGCTTAAGCTGACTAAATTTTCAGCTAAGCCTGGTAAAGGCCCTTTAAAACTGATCTTCAGCCCGCTTGTTCTGAGTCAAGTGAGAGAATCAAGCTGCGATGTTATGCTAGAGCAAGCAACCCAAAGATCAAAAAAAACGATGGATCAGCCGTTTTACCACAGCCGACAACTCAAACAAGCAGAACTCCGCCAGCTGATTAACAGCCGCAGCGACGGCCCCGCTCTCAGGCGCTTTGGGGTGCAGTACGCGCTCATGCTGAGTTCAGCCAGCCTGGTAGCTCTGGCCCCCAGTTTGTTCCTGCCACTCTGGCTGATGCTCACAGCTATGTTAATATTTGCCTTCATGACCATGAGTCTGTTTGCGATCGTTCACGAAACCGGCCACAATACCGCTTTTGCCTCACGCAAACTCAACCGGTTGGGGCTCTGGCTGGCCGGTACGCCGATTTATTATACCCCCACTGGTTTTAAAGAATTTCACTTTGCCCACCATCGCTATACCCATCACCCTGCGCGTGACCCTGAGATTTCGTTTGGCGGAAAACCCATGCCTGATCTGGGTTCAGGCTTAATTCCTTATTTAGGATTTGTGTCAGGTCAACCCCTGATGCAGTACAAAATCCTGATGTTAATGGCCGCTGCCATCGGCACAAACAAAGTCTGGAGCGGCTTTTTAACCTTTGTCAGTCCACGTTCACGTCAGGCCCTTAACCAGGAAGCCCGCCTCATCCTGGTGATTCATGCCCTCTGGATCATCAGCGGAATATTCTGGTTACCAGGCCTGCTTTGGCTGCTCCTGGCACAGGCTCTGGGTCATTGTTTTTTATCATTTTATCTGATCACAGAACACACAGGCTTAGCCCATAGCGGGAGTATTCTGGCTCGTACCCGCACTACGCTGAGCACCCCGCTCATGCGCTGGCTGATGTGGAATATGCCTTATCACAGCGAGCATCACGCCTATCCAGCCGTTCCCTGGCATGCTTTACCAGCCCTTCATCAACTACTTCAACATGAACTCAGATATGTCCAGACTGGCTATACCCGCTTTCATCAACGGGCTTTAAGCAGCCTGATTCAAAACAAGCGCTTTAACGAAGATCCAGAATCAGGCTAAAACTCAGTGTTAGAATGCAGCCATGACTTTGCTTGAACATCTTGAAGCCCTGCCAGACCAACCCGAACTCTGGCCGGTTGTGCTTCAACAGATGCGTTTTCTTGAACCCACGGCTTTTCAGGCTGTCTGGCTCGTGCTGATGCTGCAAATAACGCTACAGGCCTCTAAAAGAGCCAAACTTACAGCTCACCTGCAGCTGCGTGAAGAACTCTGGCGGCTGGCAGAAAACAAGCTAGGGCCTGTTTACCCCTCGCCTGATAACCCGCCCATGATCCCAATGTCACTGGTTATCTGGGTATTAGGGGCTTATTTAGAAACATGGGGCCATCTGGATTATTGGGAAGGCTGGTTGCGCAGTTATTTTTTACCTGATCAGGTGCTTAAACAACTGAGTATGATGCTGCCTTTTTTACCCGGCTGGCAAGATTCAACGCGCCAGCAAATGCTAATTTTGGCGATGCGTTTTCTTGAGCCTCATCCCGAACCTCATCCCGAACCTGAACAACATCTGGAACTTCTGGGCGATCTGGCAGAATCAGCCCGCCAAATCGGTCAGAACACTCAAGCAGAACTTTTACTAGATGAAATGCCTGTGCTGCTTAAACAGACCGGAGAAGACAGGCCTTATCTGGCTTTTTCACTGGCTATGCAGTGGATTTCACATGGACAGGCCCGCCAGGCCCGCTTTGCGCTTAAAATCTGGCGCCAGAGCTTTAATAAAATGTCTGGGCCCGATCAACTCTGGGAAGTTGAACGTGTACTCAGCGATCTCAGCACCCGTTTTTGGATGCTTAAAGAGCCCCTTTCGCTTGAAGCTTTTAGCCTGCTACAAGGTTGGATTCAAGACCTTTCAAACTGGGTCAGCAAACGTTCACCGGTTTATAAACGGCGCAAGCTCTTATTAGATCTAATTGAAATTGGCCAACATTTACAGCTACCAGACAGCGCTGACTGGCTGGCCGCATTAGGTCTGGATAACCTGCCCCCCGTCTTACAAGCCGTTGCGCTTGGCTATGCCCGCTCACTTCATGCAGAAACAGGCCTTAGCGAAGCTTATGAATTTAGTGAAGGTTTACCACGCTGGTTACGCCGCCTGAGCAACGAAGCGGCTCGGCCTTTACAACTCGCCAACTGGCATCTACCTGAAGAACTGGCCCGTTACAATCTTCATCAGCTTTTAGAGCTTAAAACCGCTACCCTGCTGCTAAAAAACAGTCTTAAAAAACCTCATCGCGGGCACAGACAGCGCTTATTAAAATGGGGTTTTAGCTTGTTGACTGACTTACTACCGAGCAGTCTAAATCAACTGCAAAGCGACATTCAACAACATTTACAAGAAGCCCAAAGTTCTCTTACAGCGGCGAATAGAGAAGAAGCAGAACAGCTAGACAGCGCTTTAATTTGCGCCCAGAATTTTGCTCATCATCTAGCTCTGAGACATCAGTTATTAGAATATGCCGGTGATGCATTTAGTGATTGGGCAGAAGCTGTACTGGCTTTAGCATCCGCTGAAATCAACCGAGAGCAGCTACAAAGCTTACAGCAACTTGTTCAAAGCCTGCCATCTAACTCAGTTCGCTGGCAGTTTAATCTAAGCCTTGCTCAGGGCTTAATGACCCATCAGGCCTGGACCGATGTAAAACCGCTCTGGGACAAGTTATTTCAGGACTGGAACAGTCTGGATGAAGAATATGACCAATTACGTGGCTTAACCGCTTTAGGCTTAAGCTTGGCAAAAACGCCTTTACCAGATTCTCAAAGCTGGTTTGAACGCCTTTATCGCTTAGCCGAAAGTCTAGACCCCGTCTGGCGCAACAGTGCTCTGGCAGCAGTTGGACATTGTCAGATTCGCTGTGATCTCAATGCCGGACTTGCCGGGATAGCGCGAATTCAAGCTCCTGCTGAAAAACTCAAAGCGGTCTTACAAGTCAGCAGTGTTCTGGCCGACATGCGCTCACAGAATCAGGCTCTTAAATCCGTCAAAATTAAGCCGCCACCTGCGCTACTGAAGACACTAAAAGCGACCACCCAGGCTCAGACTGATCCAGCAAGCGCCTGGCAAGGTCATGTGGCTCTTTCACAGCTTTATTGGCTGGAGCAAAAGCCACAGCTTGCTTTAAACACTCTCAGAACAGGCCTAAAGCCACTGCTTGACAGCTTTTAACCCCGTTTACTCTAAACCACAGCCTTGTATAAGTCCTGTTAAAATCGCCTGACATTGCTCAGTAAGCGATTGTTTCTCATTTCTACCCCGATGTTATAATTCACACGCTTCAGGAGCAAGCGCTTCTGCTATTGAAACCCGCGCAAAAGAGTCGTGAGAATCGCATAAATTTCAAGCAAGGAAACCAGTATGTTTAATTTTAAAGTCCCCTCTTATCTTCTGACAGCCCTGATGGCAGGCCTTATCTTGAGTGGCTGCCCCTCAGAGAATACCGAGTCAGGTGAACAGACCACACATACCGAGCAGACGACAACCGAAACGAAAACTGAAACCCAAACAGAATCTCAAGCTTCAAATGCACCCGCAAGTCAACCTCCTGCACCCAACACCGTTGGTAAATTAAGTCGGGCAGAATTTGATCGTCTGAGTGCAGAAGGTGGAGCCGCTATCGCTGGAATCAAAGCATCAGGCAAAGCTTTGTCAGCCGGAGATAAAGCTCTGTTAATTGAAATCGCAAACAGCAATTTACAGCAAGTTGTGCAGAGCATGCCCGCTACTTCAGCGGTTACAGAAAGTGTAAGAATCTTAGCTGAGGCAGAAGTGATGAAACAACGCGGCCTGGCATCTAAACTTCAGGAATTAGCCACCGCCGGACAAGTCACCTTACCCAGCGATAAAGACCCAAAGCTGATGGAACAGCTCAAAAAACTACAGGCTCAATCTGGTCCACAGCTTGAAAAGGCGTTTATTAACAATGCAGGCATCAGCGGAAATCAAAAGTTTGAACAGCTGATGAGCAAAGTTCAAAAACAGGCTGCTGACCCTGCACTCAAACAGCTTGCAACGGCTATGCTGCCCCAAATCAAACAGCATCTGCAAATTTCACGCGATATTCTCGCTCAGATGCCAGCCAACTAAAACACAATCATCTCTGATCCAGTTAGACCTGTCTAAAAGAAAAAACCGCCTGGCATGGCCAGGCGGCGGGTCAAAGACACAAGCAGAATAAAAGTAAAAACTTGTTAAAAGAGGCTACTGGGCCTGAATCAGGTTCCAGGCCTTAAGCAACGCTTGCTGCTCTTCCTGACTGAGCTCAACACTGGATTCCTGGCTAAGCTGCTGCAGAATCTGGCTGACATGCTCAAGATCGGGACGTAGATTTTCTTCTTCAATCGCAGCCAACGCGTTTGTCAGCTCAACGCCCTCAGGCAGACTCCGAACACTGAGCTTGCCATCGCGCAGCTCACGGCGCAGATTGGTTTTGGTTTCAAAGACATCCACAAACATCAAACGCCAAAGCAGATACCAATCCCGTTCACCAAAACGCAAAATGATGTTTTGATAACCATCGCGAACAGCTTCTAACATTTCTTGCTGCTGTTGTAAATGCTCAAGTAAAGCCTGGTGATCATCACTCAAAACTTCGCCATTTTGAAGCTTTTCAATCGTTTCACGAATCTGATTTAAAGTTTCCTGAATCATTAAATACTGACGAATCAGATCTTTCATTTGAGCAGGGGTTAAAGGACCGGTTTCATTGACGGGTTTATCCAAACCCAATAGTTTAAGTAAGCCTTCAATGGCTTCTGGTTCAAGGCTTTCAGGTCTTTCAGTCCCATTTTGCGACACAGGCAACTGACTGGGGTCAGGCAAAAGTACACCAGCAGCCTCTGCATCACTGGCACTCAGTGATTGGCTTAGCAAAAGTGAAAGATCACCGAGTAATTTATCAACTGCTCGAGTGGCATCTGTATTTTTCTTTTGGGTACTTTGAGACGTATTGGCTGCAGATTTAGTCAAAACATGCTCAAGCGAATAGGTATAAGCACCAGTTTGATAACCGGTCAAAGGGTTAAATGTCATCGGAACATCCCCAAAACAACATGATGAAAAAATCTTAGCAAACAAGCAAACTGGAAGAGAGTCGCGACACGTCTCCACGTTCCCTTATAGACAGACACTTCTGCTCAACTGAAGCGATTTAACAAAGACAAAACAACAATAAAATAGAAAAGCAATAACTATTGCTTGACTGAGATTCCCAAATAGCCCATCATCCTCGCGCTAACTTAAGCTCTCAGCACTATAACGTGCAATTAATCCTGTGCGCACAGCGTGCTGATAAACCGCATTAAAGTACCAGCCTGCCAGCAAAATATCAAAACCGGCCAGCGCAGTTGCCAGCCAAAGATGCCCTGCTGGGGGTGTCTGGCCTACCACTAACGCCCGCATTGCTTCAAAGACATAAGAGGGCGGGAGCGTATAAGACACAGCCCGCATCCAGCCCGGTAGGGTCTCGAGCGGGTAAAACACTCCCACAAAAGGCGAAAGTAAACTCGGAATCGGCCAGATCAGCCATTCAGAAGCGGGGCCAAATCTCAGCACTAGACCGCTGCCAAAGATCCCTAAAGCAATCCCAAACAAAAACAGAATCAAAACAAAGGGCAAAAAGTGCAGGCCATACGTCAAAAACGAAAGTCCAAATAAGCCGCCTGCCAGCAAGAGCATCACTACCAAACCAATCGCGCTTGTCGCAATACTCACCAGCACTAACCCACCAACATAGTCAGGAATCGTCAGCGGTGAGGCAAAGAGGTTCAGAAAATTTCGCGACCAGACATCTTCAAAAAAAGCAGTCGTCACGCCCTGCATCACGCGACCAAAAAAGTCCCAGAGCAAAATGGCGCCTAAAAATACGCTAACGGCGTTAAAACCGGGCTCTGTAACCGTCCCTAGATACTTACTGATAAATCCCCAAAGCACAATATCAATTGCAGCCCAGGCAAACAGTGGAATCACGCGTACTGGACTGCCGCGCAGCAAATAAAACTGACGCAGCACAATCGCCCAGAGTCTTGATACTTTCATCAGCTCTTTCTGCTTTCGAGTGAGTCCTGCAGGGGTTCACGCGCTACCGCAATAAACAAATCTTCCAGGCTGCTATACCCTTGTTCAACCGATAAAGTTTTGGGGTCACCCTGTAATAAAATCCGGCCTTTTGAAACAAATAAAACCCGATCACAGACGGCTTCAACTTCGTTCATATTATGCGAGGTCCAGAGCACGCCACCGGTTTTAGACGCCGCAAAGTCACGAATCTGAGCGCGAATCTCACGCGCTGTAGCGGGGTCAAGTGAAGCAGTGGGTTCATCAAGCAAGAGCAGATCAGGTTGATTTAACATTGCTTTGGCTAGGGCTACTCGCGTCTGTTCACCAGAAGATAAAACCCCACAGCGTGTATGGGCAAAGCGCTCAAGCTGAAAATGTTGAAGCAGCTCCGCTATTTTTTGTTTAAGCTTGGGAATACCGTAAATCAATCCAAATATTTTTAGATTTTCGCTGACCGTCAGATTGCCTGGCAAAGGGGCATAAACAGCAGCAAAATTGGTGCGCGCTAAGGCCTGGCTACGCTGATGAGCAATGTCGTAGCCCTCAATTAAAATCTGACCAGTACTCGGCGCTAACACGCCTAAAATCATGTTGATGGTCGTTGTTTTACCCGCTCCGTTAACACCAAGCAGACCGACAATTTCACCCCGTGCAACCGTAAACGAAAGCCGTTCAACAGCGCTGACGTCACCATAACGCTTGCTGAGCTCACTGACTTCCAGCACATGACCAGAAAGATTTGATTGGCGATTCGCTAAACTCATGCCCTCATTATAGTGAGCCTGATGCCCTCTCTGTGAACTTAGATATAACTTAGTTCTGTTTTAAACCAGCCTTAATGTTGTTAATTTAAAATCATCAGGCCTATGGGGTATATTCAAAGTTAAGCAGAGTTAAACAATTCTGAAATTGCGGTAAACAAGTTTAAGGAGTGCCAACCATTGCAAACTGTTATCTCATCCCAGACTACGGTGACCACTTCTTACCAGGGCCGCCTGCTTTGTCCCCCACGTCATCTCTTTGACGAAGCCCACGCTCACCCAGCTTTCCCCAGCCAGCCAATCGATAGCTATCAGCCCACTTTTCCTGGCCGTCCTCCGGTTCAGATACCCGCCCTACCTCCTGGCGAAAAACCTTTTGATGGAATTCCCCCCAATCAAGTGCGTGTTGGCAATGTTGGCGAACTCCTGATTGGCGGAATTGTTGGCCATACTCATCATCAGGCCTTTGCTGACGCCATTGATAAACTGCGCAGCAACGGCCTGAACCTGACTGATCTCAAAGGCCTGGGCCAGGCCAGTTTAAAAGCCGGCGGACTGTCTGCCGGGATCACGGCAGCTGTCTCTGCTGTGCAAAATATCAGCGCTGCCGCCAGCGGCAAAATCAGCGTTAAAGAAGCCACCAGTAATGTTACAAGCGATACGGTTGGCGGCATGTTATCTGGCAGCACAGCTGGAATCGGTGCGGGTGCGGCGACTTTAGCGCTGCGCTCAATGGGCGCAGGCGGGATTGTCTTAAGCATCGGAGCCGCTGCAGCAGGAGCCGTTGGCGGAATTGCGGGCAGCAAGCTCTATGAGGCAAGTGGCCTGCGTGAGCGTGTATTTAATGCCGCAAAAGCCTTTCTCAGCTAGAGAGAGCAGACCCAACAAAAGGTGAATGAATAAGGTTAAGGACATTATCCTGTTCTTTACTATAGGGACCTGTTTTTAACCTTAAACGACTAATATTTTTCTTAACAAATTTAAGCTAATCAAAGCCAGAACGCCTTAAAGCTTGTCAATCGCCTTAGGGGGTTCAAATTTATTCATGCCGCTTATAGCTAATCAGCAAGCATGCTTGACTCAGTCTTTGGGAAAAAGATAACCTACTCCGCGAATCGTTTTAATCAGCGGTTCTTGACGATCTCTGTCTCCCAACTTTTGGCGCAAGCGATAAATCATCACATCAATGGTGCGGTCAAAAGCATCAAAGTCCTGCCCATGAGCTTCACTCATCAGCGAGTCACGGGTCAAAACTCGTCCGGCCCGTGACATCATGGCCTGCAGAATATTAAATTCAGTGGTGGTCAG
>CAJYHH010000939.1 GCA_913773825.1 Candidatus Sericytochromatia bacterium
AATAAGCTTCCATCAGGGCTTGAGTTAAATTACTGGGGTAGCGGGCCATGGCCAGTTTAAAGCGCTCATAGTCGTCATCTGCCCCTGCTTGCTGCAGCAACTCTGTTACAATATGCGGCAAAGCGCCCGGATGGGGTTTGTTTTCAGGTGGGTTAAGCGCAAGCTGCAGGAGAGCAGTCCCTTTATTGACCTGCTCCGATTCAATGATGACACGTGCTTTATCGCGAAAATCCTGCATATTTTTAATAATTGACATCGCAACAGCGCCTCCTAGCGTGATGATGTAGGCATTATAACTGAGCCACACCTTGTCAAGCTTCAGGATCCCAGCAGAGCGTGCTTTTCACACCCAGGCAAACCGAATACTGGTCGCTCCAGATCTCAGCTGTTAAGATGGGCTGATGAATGGCCTGCCCGAACTCCGTCCTCGTCAGATACGTGAGCGTCTGGCATTTATGATTTATGGCGAAGATGCCCTGTTTCACTACTTGCCAATTTTGCGCTGGCTTGATCCCAAACAGGTTGATCTCGTTGTCTATAATCGCTCTCAAGAAATATGTCTACACTTACCCACTCGACTTCGCAAACTGCCTTTTAACTGGTGCTGGGGAGAAGAGTTAATTCAACAGCTAACAGGTTATCGTTGGCTGGTCTCAACTCATCACTATTTTAGTAAACAGATGCCTGTGACGCTCCCAGACGGCAGTTCAAGTGTCTATTGGGGTGCTTTGCCGCGCATGTTGGGCCATTACAATTTTCGCCTGATGTATGGACTCGGCTATGATGGCTGGAATTTTGGCGAATGGAACAGTATCTATGATGCTTTTTTATGTTTTGGTCCCCACCAACGCCAACAATTCCAGACAAAAGGCTTTAAAGGCAAAGCGGTAGAAATTGGCTATCCGCGTTATGACGCCTATTTTAATCAAAAGTTTGACCCCAAGCCTTGGCAGGCCTATTTTGGCTGTGACCCAAACAAACAGACTTTAATCTGGTTTACCACGACGCCTGAGTATTTCAGCACCCTGGCTTATTATGCCGAAGCCGTTTCAGCTTTAAGCAAAGACTATAATGTGCTGGTTAAACCCCACCCCTTTAGCTGGGAACGTATTCCTCTGCAGCAGGAATTTTTAGCTCATTTGCCTTTTACCGCCGTGATCCGTGAAGACATCAACACATTGACGCTTTATCAGCTAGCAGATATGGTTCTGAGTGATTATGGCGGCACCAGCTTTAGCTCACTGTATACAGACAAACCCCTGCTTCTGCTGGATCATCCCAAATATCCCGGCCAGGCCAACAAAAATCTTGAAGACTCAGACACCGACGCCTGGCTGCGTCAATATCTGCGCCATATTAGTCCAGAAGATATCCCTAGTTTGACCCGTATCATCGCTGATACAGCCTACTGGCAAAGCCAAAAAAACACACGCAGCTGGTTACGTGATCAGCTCTTTACGCCAAACTATGGCCAGAGTGGCCAGACCGCAGCCCGCCTGCTGAGCCAGCCAGACAAGCTAGTAGCCCGTGACGGGTAGCGGGTTGCAAAAGAGTAGTCAGCAGAGGGCAGTAAGTAGTTGAGATCACTG
The DNA here is from genome assembly GCA_913773825.1 of Candidatus Sericytochromatia bacterium. Taxonomy (GTDB): domain Bacteria; phylum Cyanobacteriota; class Sericytochromatia; order UBA7694; family UBA7694; genus CAJYHH01. The sequence continues at coordinate 1,590 of CAJYHH010000939.1, forward strand.
CAAAATAGACAAAACAAGAAAAAAACACTCAGCTTGCTATTTTTGCAATTTTTCTATTAGCAACTAGCTGCCAGCCCCCTCACATCCCGGGTAAAGGTTGAACGGACTGGCGATTATTGGCTCGATTGACGTCAGGCGTGGCTTCTGAAGGGTCAATAATGACTTCGCGCAAAGGACGCTTCAGATCGACAATCAGGCGATCTGCAGCTTGGGAACCATCCCAGAGTTTAAGCACAGTTTCGCCATTGTCGAGCTTTAAGGCCACACTGACGGGCATGGTGATCTGACCTAAACGCAATAAGTTAATGGTGGCTCTGACCCCACCGCCAGAAGGCGTTTGCTGGACAGATTGCACCGCATAGTCGAGTTTGTCACCACGCCGTACCCACTGACCAAAGAACCATTCCATATCTTTACCTGTCACTTGCTCAAAAGCCTGCTGCAGAGCTTCAGGGGTTAAGGGTCGAGTGCGATACTGAGTTAACAGCTGGTTTTCAACTTTTAAGAGATTGGGTCGGCCTAATAAACGCTCAAGTTGTTTAAAAATGGTATAGCCTTTGCCCTGAGCCAGGACTGTAAAGCTGTCATAAGGCATCCGTTCAAGGGCTGTGCGCGAAGGCAATAAGGAAGTATTCCAGCCCTGGCGGGCCGCGCGCAGATAATCCCGCGTTAAAGCTTCACCTAATAAAAAAGGTTTTTTTTCTTTGTCCTGAAGATAGTTCTGAGCTAAAAACAGCGACATGCCTTGGGCAATCCAGGGCATCTGCTCAGGTGGCTGAGAGACCTGATAGCCCCAAAACTGTTGGGCCAGCCCATAAACAATATGTTCACTCAGTCTGCGACGCACAACCGCTTCATCTGACTCTGCCGCAAAAGTATTGCGCAGCACCAGCAGCTGATCAGCAGCCACAACCGGATAACGACTGTCGTCAACACTGACAACCGTCAGACGTTTAAGGGGGTAAGCACTGTAGCGCTCACGAAAAAAGCGCAGAGCCGACTGTACAATTTCAAGCGTCATCGGCGCCCATTTTTGCAGACTGCTGTCATAGTAAAAGCGAATGGACATGCCTTCAGCATCACTGCTGCGCAACAGCAGATCGGGCGTATAGATCAAACTCATTTCAGTGGCGTTTTCAACGTTGTACTGATAACTGCGATCCGTATTATTAATGCTGACTGGTGCTAAAGGTGAAATCACGTAGAGCTTTTTAGATGCCCGAGCCGCTACTTTATAGTCTGCGGGCACCCGTTCATAGATCTGCCAATTGCCATCACGAAAAGGTACCAGACGTGGGTACCAGCTGCCTAAACCTAAACGCTGGCGATCATCAATCAGATAAAAGCTGCCCTTTTGATTGGGCAGATGGCGAATCTGATAGCGAAAATCGAGTTCAGTACTCTCACCAGGTTTTAATGCTTCAGGCAAAAAGACCTGAAATAAATAGGGGTCAGCAACTTGCTGCTCGAGATATTCATAAGCATAGTTTTTAGCAGGCAGGACTAAACCATCTTTGGTTTTAACTTCCTGAACATCCATCTGCGCTTCGCTATTGGCATCAAGCCTAAAAAATAAAGTTTTAAGCTCACGTTGGCTGGTATTGGTATAGCTGATCTTGGCCTGACCGCGCAGGGTTGAGGCATCAACATCCAGATCTAACTGCAAATTATAAGTCAGGGGAGCCGCTGCAAACGCAGGCTGAGAGACTCCCAGGCCAAAGCCGGCCACCGTCAGTAAAGTCAAAACCGAGAACAGGAATAGGCTTTTCATACCCCCCATTCTATAAGAAGCAGCAGAATGAAGAAAGACAATAAGCGAAGCGGGGCTTCGCTGTGGTGAGTGATGGATAGTGGGTTAAGTGCTTGTAGCAGAGCCATAGGCGATGCGTACAAGGCACTTATGCAGAGCCGTAGGTTCTGTAAAAAGCAGAAGAAAAATTCAGATTTTCTCCTGCCTTTGTCTTGCACTCAAAATCCGCCACCCATCACTCATAAGGCAGGTTCTGCCGTCAATAGCTCGTTGCATGAGCCATTGACGACACCAGCAGCTAAACCTTACGCTTTGAATGACAAGCGATGCAAATTACAGAGACCTTTTACGCCTATTGGACCTTTAAACCCCTGCTATTGATCAGCTTACTGGGGCTGGCTCTGGCTTATGGTGTGTTTTGGCGTAAGCTTAGGCAATCCGGCAGTGAGCATGCCATGGCTTATCAACCCTGGTTATTTATAACGGGTCTGTTAGGGATGGCTTTAGTGACAGCCTCGCCTTTAGATGATCTGGGTATGCGAGCGCTGTTTATTGCGCGAATGTTTGAATACATTTTAATTGTCTATTTCCTGCCCTGTTTACTCTGGCTCGGTACACCTTCACCTTTGGGTGCACTGCTCTGGGAGCGTCTGCATTATCGCGAGCTGGCAACTTGGCTCGGCAATTTAGTTGGGCCCGGATTAGTATTTAATCTGGTGTTTTTAATCTGGCATGTGCCGTTTATTTTTGAAGCCGCGCTGCATCACCCTTGGTTTAACCAGCTTCAGCTAATCGGCTTATTGGGGGCAGGCTTTGTGATGTGGATGCCTCTTTTAAGCCCCTTTGGTCCCATGCGTCTGCCTTTACCCCGCCAGATGTTTTATTTAGTCACACTGGTGTTTGCCCAGGTACCGGTATTTGCGCTGCTGACTTTTTCAAAACAAGTCTTGTTTGAAAGCTATTTAAACGCCCCGCGCCTGACGCCTTTAGGCGCACTTGCTGATCAACAGCTGGGAGGCTGGCTGCTTAAAACCGTCAGTTCAGTGATTTTTGCAGCCACTTTTATTCGGATCTTTTTAGAATGGAACCGTCATGCCAGACGTCAGGACGCAGAAGATAATGTCACGGCTTTTGAAAATATTGAACTGGTCCGCCGAGCCAATCAACGCCAAGGCTAAAACAAGACAAAAACTTAAACAAAAGTTGTTCTTGAAGGCCTGTTGGGGGGCTTGTTTTTTTGTCTCGATTCTGGCCGAGTTCAAGATCTTTTTAGAGCTTTCTAAATCTTTTTTAGGTTTAATCCACAATTCACTTACGCTTAAATGACGCTTAACCTTAAGGGCGCAAGCTTTTTCAGACAGAGGGATATATATATTTCATAAGAGCGTACTTGAGAGACTCGGATACCGAAGGAGAGAGAAAAAAAATGAAACGCAGCCGCCAAATCCCCTTGCTGACCGTGACCCTGCTGATGGGCACTCTGCTGACCGCTTGTGGTGGTCGCGCTCCTGGTGTTGGGGTTGCTGACCCGGCTGCAGCTGTTCCCGCTGCTGATCCTTCTCTCTCTGCTCCTATCACGGATCCCAACGCTGGCGCTTATCCTGTCACTGACCCTAACGCTGGCGCTTACCCCGTCACCGATCCCAACATGGCTTACCCCCAGACTCCCGTCACCAACCCCCTCGACATGGGTGCGGGTGTTGCCAACGCTCCCGCTGGCAGCTTCAAAATTCCTCAGGGCAACGTTCTCTATGGCTGGCGCGCTCGTGGCATCGCCGTAAGCGGTGGCACCATCTACATTGCCGCAGTCGATAACGAAGGCATGACCAAAAATGGCACTGTGCTGAGCATGGATTCTACCGCTGGCAAAAACGGCAAAAACCTCGCTTCCAGCCTGCTCGGCCTGAGCGCTAAACTCAACTCCACTCTGCAGAGTGTCGCTATCGCGGGTGGCAACCTCTACGCCATCGACAGCACCAACGGCCTCTTCTCTGTTCGCACCAGCGGCGGTGAAGTAAAAGCTCTCAAAGGCAACGGCGGTCAGGACATCGCTGGCAGCAACTACGGTCTGTTTGTCGCCGCTAACGGCATGCTCGAAAAAGGCGATATGAGCGGTACCGCTCGCGCTCCAATGATGCCCCAGATTATGGCTGCCGGCGGCATTGGCTCTGACAGCCGCGGCAATATCTTCTTCGCCAACGGCCCCCGCGTTGCGGTCATCGACACCAACGGCGTTCCCCGTGACGTTGTCACCCAGGGTGTTATGGCACCTATCGATGTGGCAGCTGATGGCCGTAACGGCGACATCTATGTTCTTGAAGGTGCTGAAGTGAAGCGCTTCAGCGTTCAGGGTCAGATGACCGGCAAATTTAACCACGGTGCCACCCAGGCAACCAGCATTGCAGTTGATGAGTCCGGCAACGTCTATGTCTCTGACTACGGCTCCAGCAGCAGTGATTCCAAAGTCATCAAGTTTGCTGCAGTTGGCCAGAGCCTGAACAACGGTGCCGCCATGGGTTATGGCCAGAACACCGGCTACGGTCAGCCCGCTGGTTACGGTCAACCGACTGGCTATACCGGCTACAGCGCTCAGAACAACGCTTATGCTCAGCAGCCCGCATACGCTCAGCAGACTGCTTATAACGCTCAGCGCGCCGCTTACCCCCAGCAGCAGGTTTATCCCCAGCAGGCTGCTTACCCCCAGACCCAGACTCAGGGTCGCCAGTACTAATTCGTACTTAAACAAGTTCTCTATAATTTCTCTATCTCTACGCTAACGGGCGGAACTCAGGTTCCGCCTTTTTTAATGGACTGATGACAGCGATGTTATACTGCCCCCAGAATCAAAACGGCAATAGAAACGGATTTTCATCAGCTCATGAGCAAGTCAGAAACGGCTAAACGCGTCAAAATCAAAGTCGAACTCAGCGTGCCAAGTCACCCAGACTGGGTTCAGGTCATTTTAGATAACTTCGACGAGTTTTTGCAGGACCACGCTAATTGTGAGCGCAAGGCAGTTGCTCAGGCGATGGGACTGGCGATGCGCTATCCTGAGCGCCGCGAACTGATTCCGCATCTGATTCGCCTGGCAAAAGAAGAACTTGAACACTTTGAAGAAGTTTATGAACTGATGCAGGCTCGTGATCTGCCGCTGGTCAAAGAAATTAAAGACCCTTATGTTAACGGCCTGCTTGAGCACTGCCGCTCCGGTCACGACGATCGCTTTTTGGATCGCATGCTGATTTCATCCATTATTGAAGCCCGCGGTGCTGAGCGCTTTGGGATTGTAGCCGAAGCCCTGAGCGACCCGGAGCTAAAAGCGTTTTATCATCGCCTGTGGGCAGCCGAAATGAAACACGGCCATTTATTTGCCAATCAGATGCTTCACTATTTTTCTGAAGACGTGATTCGAACCCGCCTACAAGAATTATTAGATCTTGAAGGCGAGCTGATTCAGCGTCTGGAATGGCGCCCTTCGCTGCATTAGCAACAGCCCGCCACAGAATATCGCATAACTAAACAGGGCTCTTTATTAAATAGAGAGCCCTGTTGCTTTACATCTTAAACTCGAAGTCTTCGAGTGGATCCCAAGTCTTTTTCTTCTTGGCTTTTTCTAGCTCTTTGAGCTCACGCTCTTTTTCTTCTTTCATGGTCAAATCGAGGACATTGACCATCTGCTCAAGCTCAGCGCCGGCTGGATCCCATTTAGAACTCAGCTTAACGTCGAGCTTATTCTGGCGATACAGCAGGGCATCTGGATCCGGTGAGTTAAACATCAGGATATCTTCGTTAATGCGACCGGCTTTAAACAGCTGTACTAAAGCCTGATCTAAAGACTGGGTACCATGGGTCTCATGATTGAGCTCCAGAATTTCGCGCATGCTCCAGATTCGATCAGGCTCCTGAGTCTCCGTGATCAAGGCTTTAACGTCAGCATTGGTTTTCATCACTTCTAATACCAGTTCTGTCTGGCCTTTTACGCCACGCACCAGAATCTGAGACAGGCCCATTTTGTACTGGGTCGCCAGCATCTCGCGCATTTTCTTTTCTTGATCTGGCGGGAACATGTCGATAATTCTGCGCACGGATTCACCCACTGAGCCGGCGTGAATTGTGG
>CAJYHH010000940.1 GCA_913773825.1 Candidatus Sericytochromatia bacterium
GCCAGAGAACCGTAACCGCAGCCATTATGAGCTTGAGATTACCGCCATGAACAGACTGTATGAAACAGAATCTGCCGCAGCCGATAACATTAAACAAGCGTGGTCAAAACTTGAGCCCGGTGCCGCCAAAGACCAGAAATGGGCTGAATACACCGCAGCAGATGCCAAAGCTCAGCTGTACGCCAATGAACCTTATTTCAGCGAAGGCCCGGTCCGACATGTAGTTGGTAATGAACAGGCTCTAAAAGGTCTGCAGCTGACAGGGACAGGTGCTAAAGCCCGTTATAAACTGGAGCCGAAAACAGAAGACGGCAAAGTTCAGGCCCTTAAAATTGATCAGGCTCAGGCACTTGAATCCCTAACAGAAAACTTTGGCGACTCTAAAAAAGAGCTTAACCATCTTAAGCTTGAAGGCAAAGGGATGGGAGATATCGCCATCAAAGCCTCTAAATATATGGGCCGCCTGACCCGAGCAATTGATCTGGCTATCCCCAAAGAGTCTCAATCTATAGAGATGCGTAAAACAATTGATCAGCTGCAAGGTGCTGAAGTGGAGCTGCTGCGCATTCGTAAAGGCGGGCAATTGCCTGCTGACTTTAAAGGCACCAGCGAAGAATATGCGCTAAAAGTGCTTGCTGACAACGGCCTGGGCCATCTGACCGAAGATGTGCCTGCAAGCGGTGATAAGCCAGCTAAAAAGGCTGTTGATCTTTTGCAGGACTGCTTTGAATCGCTGGCGATGGAAGCCAGCATTCAGATTCGTACCGGCATGGCCAAGTCTGCGGTTTTACCAGCGTCAATCGCCCCATCCACGCCACAAAGTGTGCCTGAAGTGGCCAGACCGATTCAATAATGATTGGCTCATTATTGGCCTAAGACTGTTTGATCAAGAACGGTGCTTGCTGCAGCAAGCACCGTGCCTTCCGCAACATGAATTAAACGGACGTTTAAGCGAATCGTTGCATTAATTTGGGCATAGCTGCCGATTAATACTGCGTCAGCGCCTAATAATTTTCCGATTTCAAGCGTTTTGTCCTGGTCCGCAAAAGCGGACTGGCTAAAGCCCTGTTCTTTAATCAGTTTGTCGAGCTGACTGCGTTCGATTAGCTTCCAAAATCCCTGACCATAGAGCTGAACATTCATTTCTTCTGTCAGCAATTGACCGATTTCGGGTAAGGCTGTGCCAATCGGTGTAAAGGGTAAAACCGCAATGGTGCGGGGTTCTTTCAGCTCCAGATCTTTAATCAGGCTAATTTGCATATCGCGCAGAATCTGCTCACGCAGTTGCTGCAGGCTGTAGGTCAGGGGATCAAAGATCGGCGGGCTAATTGGCTGAGCCGGGGTGTCAGCAGGAGCCTGGTTCTGGGCATAAGCAGCAGAAGCTAATAAACAGCTGAGGCTAAAAGCCATCAGTATCATGGGTTGAATCGCTTTAATCATCTTTGCATCATATCAGACTTAACAGGCCAGTCTATCTATCGCTGATACAAGCCCAGGGCTTACAATAAGGGTAATTTTTGCAATCGAGGAATCAGGATGCTCAAAAAGCTGACTCAATGGACTGTGGCCCTGGCCGGTTTTAGCCTGCTGCTAAGCGCTCAGGCTTTTGCTGCGGACTGTAAAAGTCTGGATGAATGTATGACCATGGGCCAGGAAGCCCAGGATTATCCATCAGCCTTAGAGTTTTACAGCCAGGGAATTGCCCACTGGAAAGCCGGTGATGCTGAGAGTGATTTGGCTCTGGCGACTTTAATCCGGGCTGAAACGCATCTCGGCTTTTTTGGCGAAACGCTCAATAAAGAACAACTTGAGCTGGCTGCAAAAGATTTTG
>CAJYHH010000941.1 GCA_913773825.1 Candidatus Sericytochromatia bacterium
ATGGTGTCCCGATCGGTGAACGCATTCGTGTGCAAGCCCAGTATCGCAATAATGCCAATGTCACGCTGAGTGCTGTTGTCGAAGCTGGCGAAGCCCAGCGAGATAAAACCATGACCCTGGATATCAACGCCGAAACCACCGCCACTGACTTAATCTACGCCCGTGCCGCAGCTGAAAGCCGCAGCGCAATTGTCAATATTAAACCTGAAGTCTTTGTGACCAATACAGCTGTTGCCCCTTATCGTCAGCGCTTAGTACAAGTCCTGCAAGAAATTCTGGCCACGCCAATTGACGCGATTATGGTCAGCTTGCCCACAGCACCAAATGTCACTCAGACCTTAGGTGAGATTCTGCCAGCAATCGAAGCGGTGATTCAGAATCAGCCTGTTCCCTCCGCAACACCAAGCCCTAGCGCCGTGCCTTCGGGTACACCCACCCCAACCCCCACAGCAACGCCCAGCACACCAGGCACGTTTACACCTGTTCGTCTGCTGATTAAACCCGGCAAAGACGTCACGATCGCCAAAGATACCAGTCTCAGAGTCTGGGTTGCAGGTGTTGATGCTGTTGGCAAATCTCAGGCTGTCCCTGCGACCTTTAGCGTAACCGCCAGCAGTGGCCAGGGCAATCTTGGCCCTGACGGTCTGTTTACTCCAGCTGGCAGTGGAACATTCACCTATACGGCCAGCTATGGCACGCTTAACGAAAGTTTCACCATTCGCGTCACCGATGGCGTGATTAAAGATATTGAGATTGTGCCCAATGCAGACATTACCCTGGATGTTGGCCAGACTTATGAGCTACAAGCCAAAGGCACAGATGACAAAGGCAACGCCGTCACTGTCACTCCCGCCTGGAGCCTGAGCAACACCTTTGTAGGCCAAGTCGATCTCAACGGTGTCTTTACTCCCTTACAGGCTGGCAGAGTTGATCTGACCGCCAGGGCTCGTGAGTTTAGTTCAGGTATTACGGTTACAGTACAGGCGGCTTCATCTTTTTTAATTGAAACCGCTCCCGATCCAGTCATGGTACTGCCTGGTCGTCTGCAGCCCTTGCAAGTCATGGCCCTAGATATCTCCAATAACTCTTCTGCTACTTCATTTAGCTTTAGCGTTCAGGATCCTTCAGTTGGCAGCTTTTTGACTCAGGACACCAGCATCAACGGGATCGTACCCTCGGCTGTATTTCAAGCCAGCAAAGTTGGAACGACCCAAGTAACGGTCCGAGACGTGATCTCTAATCGCACCAAAACCTTCCCGATTACAGTAGCTGAAGGGATACCCCATATCGCTTCGCTACAGCCGGCTAACACCACTTTAACCGTGGGCCAGACGATTACGCTAAGCGGCGAAAATTTCTCGTCAAACGCCAGCTCAAATCAGGTGTTGTTTAATAAAGTTCCTGGCTCTGTCTTATCAGCCTCTCCGACCACCTTGCTGGTCACGGTTCCGGTTGGCGCTTTTACTGGCATGATCACGGTTGTTACAGATGGCAAACGAGGCAGCTCCTACCCTTTTGTGATTCCGCCCCGCTTGGATAGCGTCCTGCCACTCGAGGCCGGCGAGGGCGATCTGGTCACATTAAGCGGCCAGAATTTCTCGACAGATAACCCCGCCCATAACGTGGTCTATTTTGACTCTGAGCGCGCCAGCATTCCGCTGAACGTCACTAACTCCAGCCTGCAGGTTCGTGTACCCGGCAATCTGGATTCAGAAGTAAATGTTAGCCTGCGTGTTAAAGGCCAGATCAGCAATTTTAGAGAGTTTAAGCTGGCTGGCTCCAGCTTCCCAAACTGGGATGAGCGGGATGCTGCAAAAATCTCACGTTCAGGGGCCAAAGCCCGCGTGATTAGCGGCAATGTGTATGTACTGGGAAGCTATCAGGCTGGCAATAGCGATGATCTACACATTTACAATGTCTCAAGCAATACCTGGGACACTTCCCGTGCCAATCTGCCGATCGAAAGTGCTGGTCTGACGACGGTGGTGCTCGACGATCTGCTCTATGCCATTGGCGGCAGCGGTGACTCAACTCGTATCTATCGCTATGATCCCAACTCAAATGTCTGGAACTCACTGGATGGTGCGCCATTAAATGGCCCGCGCCTGAAAAACGCCCATGTTGGTGCAGTCGCCGAAAGCTATAACAGCAAAATTTACGTCATTGGCGGCCAGGATTCTAATGGTCGCGTAGTTGAAGAGTGCAGTCTGAGCGGCACTGAATGTGTTCTCAAACAGAACTCACCAACACGCCGCCACGAATCCGCCTCTGCCATCTATAACGGCAGAATCTATGTAATCGGCGGCAGTGAAAACGGCGCTGAAGACCGGATTACAGCCTATGACATTCAAGAAGACGAATGGCAAACGGGTCTGGCACCCATGCCAAAGCGTCTGCGTCGTGCTCAAGCTGTTGTACTCAATAACCGCATCCTAGTGATTGGTGGCGAAGACGAAACGGGCACTGAGTCGGACAAAGTCTATGAATATAATCCCACCACCAATACCTGGCGTACGCTCAAGAGTCTGCCATCTGCCCGCAGCGGCGCAGCTGTTGCAGCACTCAGCTCCCGCCTGTACGTGATTGGCGGCGAAAACAGCTCTGGTAGCACGGTCAGCACCACTTTCCGCGGACAGCTGTAAGCGAGCAAAGCGGGCTGCTGCTTGCTAATCGCCAGTCGCTCAAAGACAACTCCAAGCCCCGAAGAGCATTTCTCTTCGGGGCTTGTTAATTTGCTGATTCTGACTTTAGCTAGCGGCTCGTAGCCACTAGCTACCCGCCAATAGCGCTTTAAACGGTGCAGCCAGTGGGCGTCTAAGCAAATGTGGATCAATCCCTTGTTTAAGCGCAGACACAATTCCTGCGGCTTCCCAGTAATTTTCAGCCATATAAAGATGTTCACCCTGCCAGCCTAAGTCTTTCAGACGAACATTTAATACTGTCTGGTTTTCATTTACAGTAATCACAGGAATCCCGCGTTCAGCTGCCACTAACATCGGAACCCCACCTTCAGCACCAGCCGGCACAATTACAGCTGAAATACCATCCAGGCTAAAAGCCGACTCAGCATAACTGACATAACGCGGAGCCCGACTTAAGCCCATTAAAATACAGGGCAAGTAAGTGGTGCCAATTTCCTCAGCGGCCACTCTGGGATCTAAACGGGTATTGACCACGCTGGGCTCAAAAATGGGTGAGTGAGCAACCGGCACCCCTAGTTCTGCCACTAAAGCGTGTGAGATCAGCGCTTCAAGCGCGCCAATTGGGTCAGGCCCAGTGCCTTGCCAATAAGTGTCTATCTGAACTGAATCTAACAGATCCATCCAGGTTAACACCGCTAAAGCATCTGCTCCCTGCGCCAGACAACGTCTTGAAGCATCTAATAACAGTTCAAAACCATCAAGACTGCCGCTAAATCCCTGAGCCGTAGCCGTAATCTCTAGATCTAGCGGTTCAGCTGTCAGAGTATAACCAGCGATCTGACAACCGGTACTGACAGCCGTGGCGTTAACGGCATTGGCGATAATATCTAACCAGGGCTCACAGCGCTTATCGATCACCAGGCCAATCCGATTGGCGCGCGTTACAGGCTGAAAGCCTCTTTGTTGTAAAAAGAAATCGTTAAGGGCGCGACCTTCAACATACAGACCATTAGTTGGTAAAGCGTTAAACATCGCCGCATTAACCACATTGGGGTGGGTAATGAACTGATCAGCTAAACCCGCAAAACAGCGCGCTACAATCCCGGCATCGCCGGCGTAGCCGCCAATAGCGGCCCCTAAACCCGTTGGGACAATAAAAACAACACGAAACATCTGGAGAAAGTACAATCTATTCTGTTGGATTCGGTAGCCGGTATAATACATCAAAAACAAGCAGGCCATCATGTCACAGCGCAGCTTTTCTTTTGCGATCTTCTTTTCCCTGCTCGGCATCGGCGCCGGTGTTGCGGGGGTTGTGGCCGGTATCGCACTTTCGGTTGAGTTCCCACGCCAGCTGCTGCAGTATCGCGGGCTGGCCGTCCTGGGCGGTGGTCTGCTGGCTGTGCTCTGTCTGTCTTACTCTTTGCGCGACCTCACCCAGTGTTTGCAATTACTCTGGGAAGTCTTAACAGGCTCTGCCGATCCCGATCGCGAAGGGGTACTCAAAGAGTGTGTCATGCTTGCAACACGCGGGCGTGAAAGTGAAGGCCAGGAGAACAAGTTCTACCGCGAAATTAAGCCTTACCTGTCAAATCTGATGCTTCAGTCTGGCGTTGAGCTGTTGATTGCAGGTTATAGCCCCGAGATGATTCGCAATACCCTCAATACCCGCCGGGATCAAGAATGTCTTAAACATGAAAGTGCGCAAAAGCTGATTCAAAGCCTGATGCAAGCCTCCTGGATGTTAGGCATTGCCGGAGCCGCAACCGGTCTGCTACGCACGCAGTTTCTTAAATCAGCGGATCAACTCTCACTATATCTGGCTGGAATTGCGGTGCCATTAGTGGTGGGCCTGTTATTAGCGCTACTTGTGTTTTATCCCCTGCTGCGTCAGCTACAGGTGCATCAGCGGGAATGGGTCAATTATCTTGAGATGTCAATTTGCGGGGTGCTCTTATTACAGTCCCGTCATCACGCTCATTACCTTGAAACGGTTCTCAGAGCTTATTTGCCGCCCGCAGCACCTGCAGCCCCCCTAGCAGGTGGAGTCGCCGGATCGAGGCATGTACGCCAGTCTGATTCAGCCAGTACAACGAGTACAAATAGTTCAAACAGTGCAAACAGCCCACGCAGTACGTTTCAGGCAGCCTTACAGCATGTTGATGATGAGCCCACAGCTCATGCTTCTGATGCTGATTCGGCCATGCTGGATGAGGCGCAACAAAATCTGAGCGTGAGAGACCTGCGCCAGTTTAGACCGGTTCAGCGCGTCAATCCACCGCTTAGCCAACAGCGCAGCCAGCCTAAACCATCCCCCAGACAAGAACCTGATTTATTAGATGATGACAACCGTGAGGGCAGAGGACGACGGACGCGATGAATATTTTGGCAATAGAATCCAGCTGTGACGAAACAGCCGTTGCGATTGTGCGCAACGGCCGTGAACTGCTGGCCAATCAAATTAATTCTCAGATTGAACTGCATCGCGTTCATGGTGGTGTTGTCCCTGAACTCGCTTCACGCCATCATCTTGAAGCGATTCACCCTTTAATTGCGGCTGCTTTAGCAGAAGCTAAAATGGACTGGCCAGACATTGATGGTCTGGCTGTCACCCAGGGCCCAGGTCTGTCGGGCGCGCTGATTGTCGGGCTCGTGACCGCTCAGTCATTGGCCTGGCTGATGGACAAACCTGTCATGGGCGTTCACCATCTGGAGGGTCATATCTACGCTAATTTTTTAGCCTTTGGTGATCAGATTTGCTTTCCCTTACTTGTTTTGCTTGTCTCAGGTGGACATACCCAGCTGATTGAAATGCACAATCATGGTGAGTACAGCTTAGTTGGCAGCAGTCGCGATGACGCAGTCGGCGAAGCCTTTGATAAAGTAGCGCGTTTACTCGGCCTGCCTTACCCAGGTGGCCCCTCTATTGATAAATTAGCCCGTCAGGGCAATCCTAAAGCCTTTAGCTTTCCGCGCAGCCTACCCGGCACTTATGATTTTAGCTTCAGCGGTCTAAAAACAGCTGTACTGTATAAAGTTCAGGAACTTCAGCGCCAGGGTGTGGACTTACCCGTAGCCGATCTGTGCGCGAGTTTTCAAGCAGCTGCGATTGATGCCGTACTCGATAAAACCCTGCGCTATGCCCGCGAAAATGGGATTGCCCAGATTTCGATTACAGGTGGGGTCTCAGCCAATTCCCTATTGCGGGAACGCCTACATGAAGAAGCCAAAGCCTCGGGAATCGAAGTCTTTATGCCACCACTGTCGCTGTGTACGGATAATGCCGCCATGATTGCAGCCTGTGCGTATTACCGTTGGCAGCCCAGTGCAGATCTGGATCTGCTGGCTAAGCCGCGCTGGCCTCTGGTTGAAGCCGTGCAAGCTGCTCAAGCAAGTGAGCCTATCCAGCCTGAGCAGCCCACTCCGACTCAAAAAGTCTCCTGAACACACGGTCAAAAAATCAGAAAGCCTGTAAAGCTGTCTTGTCTTCTTTAACTTTTCGTCAAGTTATTGCTCTGAGATGACGCAATGATATACTGAGTCACATGGATGCGTCCGTTGATTTTCCGCGTTATGGTTTTGTGCTTTCCTCTGATGGCTACCTGCGTTCTGTTCAGCCGAGTTGGGTTCAACTAACAGGCTATGCCCGCGAATCTGTCCTGGGACAGCATTGGCGGGATTATTTGGCGCCGGCTGAGCAACATCAGCTGCGTGAGCAGTGGTCACGTTGGCAGGCTTCTCAAGATCCAGATTTTGAAGCTGATGCTCTCTATCGACTCTGTGATGGCAGTTTATTATCTGTGCATCTGACCCTGCGACGTCAGGGTGATCAGATTTGGGGTTATTTAACGCCGCAACCGCAGGTTCAGCAGCAAGGCAGATATATTCAGCAGCTTGAAGCTCGCCTTGACGCGCTGTTTCGCACCGGCAGCCAGACGATTGTGATTCTGGATCTCAACCATCATATTCTGGACTTTAATCAAACCGCTTTAGAGACTTCCAACCTGCGCTTTCATCGCGAAATGAAGCGCGGCGAGTGTTTCACCAACTATGTCCAACCCGATCGCATGGAAGACTTTTATGAAAGCTTCCAGCAAGTTCTACAGGGTCGTCATGTCTTTAAAGAGCGCATCATCTATGCCGCTGACCGTCAGGGCTATACTTACGAAATGACCTACACGCCGGTCTATGATGCCCAAGGCCGAATCGACGCAGTCTGCTTTTCGATGGTCAACGTTGAACACCAGCGCCAGATTCAGCTGCTGCTCAACCATGAACAGAGTTTTGTCACGTCCATTCTCAACGCCACTAACGCGCTAATGGTTGTCATTGATCGTCAGGGCCAGATTGTCCGCTTTAATAAAGCCTGCGAGCGCATTACAGGCTATAGCTCAGATGAAATCCGCGATGCTATTTTGTGGGAGGCTTTAGTCGCCACAGAAGACCGCGAGCGGGTGCGTCAGCTTTATCAGCAGATTAATCCTCAGTCTCAGATTAATAACGTCCAGTATCGACTAAAAGATCGCAACGGCAATAGCCATTTTATTAGCTGGTCGCTCAACGTGATGCCCGGCCTGCATGAAGACGGCCTGTATATTGTCAGCACAGGCATTGATGTCACAGACCGCCTACGCGCTGAACGCGCCCTGCAAGAAAGTGAAGCGATGCTTCGCCAGGCGCAAAAAATGGAAGCCGTTGGCCAGTTTGCTGGCGGTATTGCCCATGACTTTAATAATATGCTGACGGCGATTATGGGTTATGGGCAGCTTTTAGAACAATCCGTTAATACAGGCGAAGACCGGGAATATCTCGATGAGATTTTGCGGATGTGTTTAAAAGCCCGTGAACTGACCCGTCAGCTGCTGATGTTTAGCCGCAAAGCCCCAGCAGAATCCCGTCCGATTAACGTCACCCAGGTCATCGCCCAAATGAAAGGGCTGATTCGTCAATTATTGCAAGATAAAATTCAGTTAAAAATGGACCTGGACCCAAGTCCTGGCTGGATTTTAGCCAATGCCCTGAACCTTGAACAAGTGATGATGAATCTGGTCGTCAATGCCCGTGACGCTATGAATGGCGCTGGTGTCCTGACCCTTGCGATTCATCGTAAACATCTCAAACAAGAACACCATCACGAAATGTTTGGCCGCTTTCCGATCGGTGACTATGTCTGTTTAAGTGTAACTGACAGCGGTTGCGGCATGACAGATGAGATCAGACGCAGTATTTTTGACCCCTTCTTTACCACCAAAGAACGCGGTAAAGGGACAGGTCTGGGTTTGGCTGTTGTCTACCGGATTGTGCATGAGTTTGGCGGCTGGGTGGATGTTTTAAGCCAGCCAGGCCAGGGCAGCACCTTTGAAATTAATTTTCCGATTCTGGCAGAACCCCCAGCTTTAAAAGACCCTGAATGTAAACTTGTGCTGTATAAGCTGGGCAAAGACGTTCAACATTTGATTCGCAGCTCACTGCTTGATTTTGCCTGTGAACTCCATTCCACCACAGACTCAGACCAATTACTGACTTTGTTTGAGCAGGGCAATTGCCCCAAACTCTTAATTACGCCTTTAAATGCGCCGCGTGGCAATGGCACAGCTCTACTGCGCAGCCGCTATCCCCAGCTCAAAGTGCTGTACCTGGCTGGCGACAGCCAGGAAGAAATGGCCTTACTTGATCAGCTTGGGATGAACGAAGACGTTTTATTATCTCCCTTTAGCCCTCAGCAATTGCGGATTCGCATTCAGCGTATGTTAAATGGGTAAAGAGGGTTAGGGCAAGCTGCGCTTGCGGTGTAGGCGCACCAGTGCTGGTTAAGCGCGCCTTTGGCGCTGTTTAGCAAAGCAAAATCCAGTCAGCCCTTTCTAAACTGCGGCTCCAGCCGCAACAAACATCTCTAAACCTTTCTTCTGCTACACTATTAGCAACACTCCACGGGAGACCTGGCATGAAAGCACGACGCCTTGTACTGCTGGCTCTGAGCACGCTATTTTGGCTTGCCGCCTGCAGTCCCGCCGCAGAAAATAGCGGCGAGAAAAAAGTTCTACGCCTGGGCATGGTGCCGTTTGAAAGCGGCGAAGAACTGCTCAGGGATATGCAGCCTTTGATCGATGTCATCGAGCAGGGGATGCAAATGGAAGTAAACCCGATGGTGGCAACAGACTATACCGGTGTAGTTGAAGCCTTTAAAAACAACCAGCTTGATGCGGCATTTTTAAGCCCCGCCTCTTATGTTCTGGCTGAACAAGAAGCCGGTGTTCACATTATTCTTAAATCAATTCGCGCTGGAGCAGGCTCTTATTACGGCGCGATTATTGTTCACAAAGACAGCCCCATTAAAACGGTTAAAGATCTCAAAGGCAAAAGCTTTGCCTTTGGCGATCCGATCTCAACTTCAGGCCATATTTTTGC
>CAJYHH010000942.1 GCA_913773825.1 Candidatus Sericytochromatia bacterium
TAAAAAGTCGTCATGCGATTAATCGACAAACAAAAATCGACTCTTCCACTGGATGAGCTGGGATTATCAAAGCGCAATCTGGCTCTTTATCGTACCCTGATTCACAGTCCTTATGGCATGGTGCTACATGTAGGCCCCACTGGTTCAGGTAAGTCGATGACGCTTTATTCGGCTCTAAACGAAATTAGCACGCCTGAAATCAACGTCATGACGGCAGAAGATCCGATTGAATATACACTGCCGCGTATCAATCAATTACAGGTTCAGCCCGAAATCGGCCTGACCTTTGCCCGCGCCCTGAGATCTTATTTGCGTCAAGATCCAGATGTCATTCTGGTAGGCGAAATCCGCGATGGTGAAACGGCACATATTGCGGTAGAAGCCGCTTTGACGGGCCATTTATTATTAAGTACATTACATACTAATGATGCTGCTGCGACCTTGACTCGCTTTTTAGAAATGGGAATTGAGCCGTTTATGATCAGTCCCTCAGTTGTCATGATTTGTGCTCAGCGTCTCATGCGTAAACTTTGCCCTCACTGCCGTGAGCCCTATGCTGCTACAAATGAAGAAAAACGTCAGTTAGCGCTACCGACTGATGGTCGTCTAACGCTGTATCGGCCAGGTGGCTGTGAACAATGTAATGGACAGGGTTTTTGGGGCCGGATTGGGATTCATGAACTGTTAGTCCCAACTGAAAAAATCCGCTCAGCACTGTCAGAAACTGGCATGACAGCCGAAAAACTCAAACGGCTTGCCGTAGCAGAAGGGATGACTACTTTATACTGGGATGCCATGGACAAAGTACGCCAAGGAATTTCCAGCATGTCAGAGGCTCTTTCACGTATTCAGCCTGATGAATTTGACAGCCGCCCCACTTGGCTAAGAGAAAACGGCTGGAGTTAGGCCTCTGGCCCAGTCTCACTCGCTAAAAATGTCTAAAATGTCTAAAACATCATCTAACAGTTGAACAGCTCCTTAAACAACTCACTGAGATATCAGCTGCAAAGGCTTCAGGCTTTATGTCAGCGTGGCCAGCTAACACAAGCTGCTCAAGTTTTAAAATACCTTGAGCAGCTTGCTCCCTCACATCCGCTTATAAACTTTGCTCAAGCCCAGTTCTTACTCGCTCAGCAAGATTTAGCCGCAGCTTGTCAGGCACTTGAACAAGCGCTGAATTTAGACAGCGATTTTTTTGAAGCCTGGCTACTGTTAGGTCAGTTACGTGCTCAGCGACGTCTTTACACACCGGCATTACAGGCTCTCAATCAAGCATTGCGTTTAGAGCCGCTGAATGTTCAGACCCTGCGTCTGTTAATTGGCCTTCTTCAGCTCACAGGAGATATTCCGGCTGTTACAGCCTGTCTGGAATGGTTGCTTGATTCGGACCTACAACGGCAGCCAGCGTTTGCCCGCTTAGCTTCAGCTGATCAACAGGCTTTGCTGGCCTGCCGCCTGCAATGGCAAACGCTCCAGCTCATGAATAAATTTAGCTGGTACGGCCTGTCTCAGATTGAACTTCAGACCCAGCTCAATCAGTTTGAGCAAACTTATCTCAGTGTCTTTAAACCACCGCAATCTGGCTATGGCCATCTCTTACGAGATTCAGGACGTGTACTCAAAATTGGCTATGTCTCAAGCGAATGGTATGGCCCTTATCTTAATCATGTTTATGCAGAAGCCTGGCAGCGCCATAACTCTGAGAAATTTATACAGATTGCCTATCTGGATCAACCCGAATCTGAGTTACCGGCTCACTTGAGCAGTCACTTTAGCGCCAGTCGACATATTTTTGGTTTAAACGAGCTGGCCTTTTACAGTCAGATTCAGACTGATCAGATTGATTTGCTGGTTGACCTCAGCGGATTATTTAATCCTCGTCGCTTAAGCAGCTTTGCTATGCGTCCAGCTCCGGTTCAGATTAACGCAGGTTCTAATCCACCTTTTACACTCGGCCTAAGCTGTTTTGATGCGATGTTTAGTGATCTTTTGCTAACTC
>CAJYHH010000943.1 GCA_913773825.1 Candidatus Sericytochromatia bacterium
TCTTCAATGTCTGCATGAACGTTCCAGGCTTCTAAGACTTCATAATAGCGGTTAAACAACACAAAGGCCGGAGTCGCCTCTAACTCACTCAAGGTCACCGTCACAGCCCAGGGTGAAGCAGAAGCAAGATAACGACGGGCTTTTAAACGCAGCGCTTCCTGCTCAGCTAAAGGCCAGGTCTCAAAAGCATGAATGCTCTCGCATAAAAAAGAAATATAGCTTTCAGGAATGGGTTCATCGGGATAATGCAAATGATCCATCATAATCGGAAATTGAGGGGTTTCGATTTCTGGATCAGCCGCAACCGCTTCAATCAGCTCATGGGTATGCTGTTCTGCTGCTGTGTCAAAACCATCCATACCCGTCGACAAACCCAGCACATACAGCCCTTGTGGGCGATATTCACGATAAAGATCGTTAATCAGAGGCAAACTAGCCAGACTTAAAGCCTCGTCATGACGAAAAGCCCAAAGCAAATTAAATTCACCGAGACGAACCTGCCCCTGCACAACGGCAGAAGCCTCAAGCCAAAGACGCTTCATAAAGAACTCCGTTGCAAAAAGCTTTTAAAGTTTGTGTGTATTGTCTTCATGTATTGCTTGTGAATGATGTAATCAGCCAGGCGCGAATTGCCAGGGCAAGCCTCAATATATCAGCGTTTGCGCCACTCTGTAAAGCAAAGCCACTCTACTCAGAACGCTATAAACTAGTCAGCAACTGGGCTTGTCCCGCACCAGCACTTCGTGCTGGCCTTGGCTTTTTTAGACTTTGGGAGTAGGCTATAAGCAAATCAGCCGATGATCGGCTAAACAAAGGAGCAAGCGTATGAGCCAAGCCGCTTTTGATGAACTGAGCTGGGAAGATCTGATGGCGCTTGAAGCGCAGCAGAGTGAGCCCATCCAGCTTGATGATGAAGATGTTCGCCGTTTTAATGCCCGCACGATTCTGTATAAAGTAGACCAGCAAGCTTATGCTTTGCCCTTAATGCCCGCTCCTGAGTCTGGCCAGGCCTTTTTAAAAGACGTCCTGCAAGAACTCGTCGCCGACAATTATCTGGATGTGGGCCAGGATCGCTATGTGCTCACACCAAAAGCACATCAAGAACTTGAAGCCATGGCTGAACAGTATCATTCCCTGGTTGAGCACTATGATATTTTTGCCCATGTAGATTTAGACCAGTCCAGCTTTTTAGAGCCAGGTGATAATCCCAAAGCTGAAATTGAAATTAACGGTGAGTTTTTTCCGCGCTTTATTGACCTGCGCGTCGCTGTCATGCGCTTTAAAGGGATTTCACCCTTTGATATGGTGTTTTTGAATCTGCTCCGTGAAGGCCGCATCGGAAAATCTGATAATTGGGAATTTGACTTAGCGCTTGGCCGTGAACTCTACAAAGAAGTTGAAGAAATCGTCAACACAGCTTATACCGTCAGTGATCTGACCAATCTCAAAAAAACCAATGACAACGGCGAAATTCCAGGCTCAGATATTCTGCGTGATGTCATTGTGGCGGGTAATCAAATCAACCAGGAACGCTCACTGGTTAAACAAGTACCCAAAAAATACGATATGCCTGAACAACAAAATCAGCAGACCATTGAGTACGAAATTATTCGCGAAGAACCAATGTTTGTGGATTACAGCTATGACCCCCATCATTATTATGGTCATTACCGCGATCCCTTTTACGTTGAGCCAACTTGGAAGCGTCATCGTTATCGCAAATGGTTTTGATGATAAAGAGCTGGTCGCTTGTGGCTCGTAGCTTGTAGCCCAAAGAAGGAATGATTAACCTCAAAGCCTGACATACTGAGGAATCGCGCTTATTCAAACAGCTGAAACAAGCGCGATTTTTGTCAGAAGGCTATAAAAGCTGTTTAAAAAGTCTGTAAAGTCCTCTTCAAAATCTGCTGACCATCTTTTATGATTAAAACATAACGAGCTTCGGAAACAGCGAAGACGTTAAACCGACCGATTTAACCAAGTTGGTCAGTTGCCAGCTTCTCAGATTTTAACGAGATAATACGTTAGATACATGAGGACAGCAACGCGTTTATAGCCGTTAACGACAATTGTCGCTTAACAGTTGAGGACCCGATATCCCCGAAGGGACAAGGTCTACAGCAGGAGAATCAATCCGCTGACGCCCATCCGGCGTTTTTCGGTACTTCGTAGCCGGTCGTGAGTTTACGGCGGGTTAAGACTGTGGTAACCCCTTCAATGTGTCAGGTCAGGACAGTGAGTCAGGCCGGAGCCCGCTTAAAGGAACCGTCAGGTTCGTTTACACTCCGTTGGACTCCAGAGCTAGCGCGTTTATCCTTCGCTGTAACCAGCTCGTTATTTCCATTTTTTGGGCTTTTAAATAACCACACAACAAAAGGCCCAAAGTCTGAACTGTTTAATTCAAAACAGCCGACCCTGTGCCTGAGATAAAAATAAATGTTTAGCCGATATTAGCCAACAATGGGCTCATAAGGCTTATGGTCCGTACCCGCTCCGCGCGTGATAAACAGCGCATCACCTGGC
>CAJYHH010000944.1 GCA_913773825.1 Candidatus Sericytochromatia bacterium
AGAGATATATTGGCAAAAAACAGCTATCCTCTACACGCTAAGCTGATTCACAAGCGAAAATAACAGCATATCTTTTCGAGGTCTCTGACATGTCTACTCTGACCCGGCCCCAATCTGAGCTCGATTCCTTGCTTGAGAACTATCTCCCCCAACTGGCAGCTCATCCACTTTACCCTCAACTTCAAAGCCTTAAAGATATTCAGCTTTTTATGCGGAGTCATGTCTTTGCTGTCTGGGACTTCATGACGCTGCTTAAAGCCCTACAGCAGCAACTGACCTGCGTCAGCCTGCCCTGGCGCCCAGTTGGGGATGGCCAGACCCGTCGCTTGATCAACGAAATTGTCAGCGAAGAAGAAAGTGATTTAGGTCCAGATGGCCAGTATTACAGCCACTTTGAGCTTTACTGTCGCGCCATGCGCGCCTGTGGCGCTGATACTAATCCAATTGAGCATTTATTAAACAACCTGAATCACAAAAGCCTGCCAGAGAGTTTAAATTCAGTCGATCTACCTCCTGGCGCAGAAACCTTTGTTCAGACCACCTGGTCAATTGTCAGCTCAGGCTCTTTACCCGCAATTGCAGCTGCTTTTACTCTCGGCCGAGAAGCTGTCATTCCAGGTATGTTTACCAAAATTGTCAAACAGCTTCACACCCGTTATGAAGGCCTGGGCGAACTGGTTTATTATCTTGAGCGCCATATTGAACTTGATGGCGATCATCACGGCCCACTGGCCTGGAGAATGCTGGAATCTGTCTGCCACAGCCCGTCTGATTGGCAAGCGGCTCAGACAGCTGGACGTGAAGCTCTTGAAGCTCGCATCAAACTCTGGGACGCCATTGCAGCCAGCCTTTAGTCTATATTCTAGTGTGACAGACCTGTGTGTTAGACTGTAACAGCGTTTAAGCAGGTTTAGGAGACACGACATGAGCCAGTACAGTGCACTTGTCCAGATGCGCTCAATTATTCCCAAGGTGATCGACAAAATCACCATGGACAACTGGTTTATGGACTCAGAGTCCCTGGAATCTCTGATGGATATTCTGCGCCAGCGCTTTCCCCATCATGGGCGTAAAGTCGAACAAATCGAATATCTTCAGATCGCCAACGAAGCCCAGGAAATGGCTGTTGATCTGGTAATGAGCCTGAGCTATGGGGACTTATTACAACTGCTTTGCGAAAATCCCTGGATGCTCAACACCGAAGCCGAACTGGACTTGCTTGAGCTCTTTCACGAAAAACTCGGTAAAGCCACAGTAGCAGCCGTCATTGCCGTTGTGCTCTGTGAGCATTTTTATGCCGAACTGATGCAAGGGGTGGAGTGTCTGATTTAGCTGGTGGCTGGTAGCTAGAGGCTGGTAGCTTTACGAGTGCTTTAATCTTGAAAGACTGCCTGGGCTTTTATTGCGCTTAAGGCTTTGCTAACTTCTGGATGATCTTCATTTAAGTCTGCCGTAGCAACAACTTTTACCTCGTATCTGATTCTTAAAACTGTTTCCTTAAATCTGGGTTCTGTTCCAAAATCAGATTTAGGTTCATCAGCTTCAACAGTTGCGACAACTTTCCCCTCTTCAAGCGACTTTGAAAATATCTCGGCGACTTTAGCCTGAAAAACAGGATCAAGACTATCTTGATGAACAGAAGATTGGGCATCTGTGCGGAGTGCCAGATTTTCAGCTTGCAAACTTTCAGCGATTAAG
>CAJYHH010000945.1 GCA_913773825.1 Candidatus Sericytochromatia bacterium
GCAATAGCCCCCCAAATAGTTTGGAGATGGCCTGATTTTAGCCAGGGTGGGGCAATAAACGATACAGACATAAGTGTAATGGGCTCCAGATGTCAGTTTCAGCCAGTCTAAGACTGTAGTTCAAAAATCAACTGTCAGTATTAGCACTCAGCGAGTATGCTTAGCTTATCAGCCTCAGGAAAATCCTGAAAGGACTCAAGACGTGTTACAAAAACTCGCAAAGCTAACTTTGGCACTGACTTTGTTAAGCGCCTGTCAGGGCCCTCTAGAGCCCCTTTTTGGCTCGCTTTCTACTGGCGGTCGCAGCTACTCGCTGATTCCTGAGTATGAGCCCGTTCAAGGTTTGATTGTTTCAGAGCATCTTGCAAGCTTTGGCAATGGGCATCAGCTTTTGTCTACTCTGTTAGGTGCTGGTGCAGAAATCTGGATGCTGAATCAAGATCAAAATATCTTAAACCAAACCCGAAGCCAGCTAACCGAACGTTTTGGTGTCAAAGCTGAAGACTTAAATTTACTCAAGTCGATTCCGATTGAGACTCAATCTGTCTGGGCTCGTGACTGGGCGCCTTTGTTTTCTTACTCTAGCTCTGGTGGATACGGCTTGGTTGATTATCAGTATTATGCGGATCGGCCGATTGATGATGCTGTGCCCGCAAAACTTGCTAGCTTTTTAAGAGGATCTGGCTTGAGCAGAGGTCAGACTTTGCAGAATCTGCCAATTGACGTTGAAATTGAAGGGGGCAATGTCATGTGTACCGCCACCAATTGTTTTGTCAGTCGTGAAGTCTTAAAGCGCCTGGAAGAACGGGGCGAAACCCCCAATGCTGCTGCAATTAAAGCTGAGCTTGAAAAATATTTTAGCCAGACTTTCTGGATTGTGCCGCGTCTGCCGTTTGAAAGCACGGGGCATATTGATATCTGGGCTAAGTTTTTAAACGATAAAACCGTGATTATTGGTGAGATCTCAGAAGAGAGTCTGGCGGCTGTGCCTGATGATCAAAAAGAAACCTATCGCCAAGTCAGACTGTTTTTAGAGGAGCAGGCCACAGGGATGACGGCTGATGGGCAGCCTGCATCTGATTCGCTGGCAGCTGTGCTTAAGCGGGTTCACCCTGAAATCACCATTCAGCGCCTGCCGATGCCAACACCCGGCATCTACCGTGGAGTTGAGACGTTTAGAACCTATACCAATTCAGTGCTCTATAACGGGATTGCGATTGTACCTCAGTATCTGCGGGGTAATCGGGCTGTGCCGTCTGAGCGAGAGTTGACCACCTTACATGAGCGGGAAGTCGAGAAAATCTATAAACAAGCGGGTTATCAGGTTGTTTGGATTCGAGCTGATAATCTCATTCGTGATGGGGGCGCCTGGCATTGTGTGGTGATGCAGATTCCGCGCTTAGATGCTCAGCGCCAGACAACAATTGCGGCTCCTCTTGTCAGTCAGACAAATTAATTTCTTAAGCTAAAATGAGATGCGAGAAGTGAATTAATAATCGCAGCCAAGAAAAAAGACCCCCGAAGGGGCCACAGGTTCACTGACTTACAGAATTTTATTAAGTCTTGTTTCCGTTCTGGTACGACTTAGCGCGAGTCGTGACAGATTAAAACATAGATTAATGTAGGCGCTTGTTACGCCGGTGGCTACGGCCACGCTTTTGCGCCGGAAAAATACGTTCTTGTTTGAATTTGATGCTTCTTTTGCGGCGTTCAAATCCACTTTCGAGCATTTCGTCAATATCTTGGAAGTAAAATGATTCTTCGCCGGTGGATTCCGCCCCAAAATACTGAAGATGCATAAAAACTCCTCCTGGTAAATTCTCGCAGATCCATGAATGATTTTAAATCTTTGTTGGATGTACAGCTAACTATAGTAGAACTGTGTTAAATGTACAATCTTTATTTTTTGTTGTAATAATTCAAAAATAAGCAAATATCGGTAAAATCAGGAATTTAAAGCTTCAGGATAATTAAAGATCAAATAAGCGCCATCAGATGCAGTTCATTTCTGAAAAGTCCTGATGGCGCTTGTGTTTGGCTTTTGTGTTAATTTTTTTTAAAGATGATGTGACAAATAAGGCTGTGAGTCTTTGACTAAATTTGCCCGAATTAAGAGCATTAAAGCTCGCTGAGGTCCTTGCCAAGGCGTTCGAGCATCCGGTGACTGAGGACCATATCTTTGACCTGGGTGTCGGTGTTTTCCCGATCATAGTGTTGACACTGAATGTCTGTCAGGCCGCTGGCATCAAGCCTGATTTCATAATAATCGAGTCCATCAACCTGTTGGTGAGGGGTTTCGCTACGCAGTAATATTGCCGACTGGATATTATCTTGTTCGACAAGCCGAAACGGGTCTTCGAGGTAATTTACCTTGTTGATCAGGCGCTCCGCTTTATCGCGTAAGGCGTCAAAATCCGCCAGGGCCTCACCTTGATGGCGAATACGACCAAGTCGGAAGCTGAGGCTGTCTGCTTGTAAAACTTCCAGATCAAGGCCAAAGCGCTGTTCGGATTGAGATTGAGTCATAGGGCTCCTCCATTTTTTGGGTCCACTTTTATTATAGGTCAGAGCCGCAAAAATCTTTTTAAATACAAGATCTTTTGTCATTACCCAGGCAATTAAGTTAACGCCCGGGCCCGTTTTCTCAAACTGCTGCTAAGATAGAGCATATGGAGCCAGAATTGTGATTCAAGCCCTTTTGACTGTCACCATTTGTTGGTTTGCGCTATTGTCTTATCCCGCTCTGGCTGAACCTGAGCAAATGCCTGAGACTGTTACACTACAGCTAAAGTGGCGTCATCAGTTTCAGTTTGCGGGATATTATGCCGCCATTGCAAAAGGCTTTTATCGTGACGCAGGCTTAAATGTTCAGCTAAAAGAAGCACGTGTGGGGCTTGACCCAGTTGATGAAGTATTGGCTGGTAGAGCTGAGTATGGGGTGGGTACCAGTGAACTGGCTGTTTTGAGAGCTCAGGGCAAGCCCTTGGTTTTATTGGCACCGATTTATCAGCATTCACCTTTGGTGCTGCTAGTGCGGGAAGATCATAAACTTCAGAGTATTCATGACATAAAAGGCCGTCATTTAATGATTGAGCCGCAGTCAGCTCAGCTTTTTGCTTATTTCACAGCAGAAGGCTTGCCTGCACATTCTCTCCGGATCACGCCTCATCATCATGATATTCAAGCTTTAATTAACAAGCGGGTTGATGGCCTATCGGCTTATTCAACGGATGAGCCTTTTCTGCTTCGGCAGGCAAAAATTCCTTATCAGTTATTTTCTCCGCGCTCTGGGGGAATTGATTTTTATGGTGATGGGTTGTTTACCACGGAGTCACAGCTTAAACAGCATCCAGATCAGGTTTCTCGATTTCGGGCTGTGAGTCTCAAAGGCTGGGACTATGCGCTTCAACATCCAGAAGAAATCATTGAGCTGATTTTAAGCCGTTATAGTACTCGCCATAGTCGCGAACATCTCCGTTTTGAGGCTGATCAGAGCTGGGCTTTGATTCGCCCTGACCTGGTTGATTTGGGAAC
>CAJYHH010000946.1 GCA_913773825.1 Candidatus Sericytochromatia bacterium
CCTGGCTGCAAGAGCAGGCAGGTCGACTCAAAGAAGTTCGCCGCAGCTTTGAACAGCGGCCTTTTCCTCTGCCTGCCTGCCGCCAGCAGCTCAGGCAGATTGAAATCGAAATCGAAACCCAGGCACAGGCTTAATTAGATGAAAATGGTAGGCTTATAAAGCAACATGGCAAATCGAGACAAATACATGCTGGCCTTTATTGTGCTGGTGCTGGCGGCTTCGATCTACATCATGATCACCAAGCCAATTAAAGAAGGCCTCGATATTCAGGGCGGCGCCCATATCGTTGTCGAAGCCCAAGATGTCAAACAGCGCATTGTTGATGGGAAAGTCGTTGAGCAGGCTGTTTCTGTTAATGATTCAGTAATGGAATCCGCAGTAGCGGTTGTGCGTTCACGCGTTGATGGCCTGGGTGTTTCTGAATCCTTGATTCAGCGCAAAGGCTCTCGTCAGATTATTGTTGAGCTGCCTGGTATTCAGGATCCTGATGAAGCGGTTAAGTTAGTTGGTGAAACCGCTAAGCTTGACTTCCGTAAACAAGATCCCAAAAATCCTGGTAAATGGCTTGAAACAGGTGTTGTTGGCAGTATGCTCAAAGATGCCAAAGCAGATATCCGCGGTGGTTCTAACGACTGGATTATTCAGTTCTCGTTTAATCCTGAAGGCGCTAAAAAGTTTGGTGAACTTACAACTGAACTGGTTGGCCAGCCTCTGGGGATTTTCCTGGATGGCAAATTAGTTTCTAGCCCGAACGTCAACACGCCGATTACAGGTGGTGAAGGCTATATCGAAGGTAACTTCCAGGCTGAAGAAGCTCAGCGCCTTGCGATTCAGCTTAAAGCGGGTCAGTTGCCTGCTCCGTTAAAAATGGTTGAAAACCGTACAGTTGGCCCGACCTTGGGTAAAGAAGCGGTTGATCGCAGTTTCTTAGCGGGTGTCAGCGGTCTGGTTATTATTCTCTTCTTTATGCTGTGGTTCTATCGTGTGCCCGGTGTGGTTGCAAATATTGCGCTGGTACTCTACACGATTTTCAATATTGCAGTTTTTAAGCTCATTCCTGTTACCTTGACGGTGCCAGGGATTGCGGGCCTGATTCTCAGTATCGGGATGGCGGTTGACGCTAACGTTCTGATTTTTGAGCGTACGAAAGAAGAGCTGCGTTCAGGTAAGTCGATTTTCAAAGCTGTTGAGCTCGGCTTTAACCGTGCTTTCTCTTCGATCTTTGACTCTAACGCAACAAGCCTGATTTCAGCTGCTGTTCTGTACTATTTTGGTACGGGTCTGATTCGCGGCTTTGCAATTACGTTTGCAATCGGCGTTTTGATCAGTATGTTTACTGCTATCACCGTCAGCCGGACGCTGATGAACCTGGTTGTACGTTTCCGCAAGTTCCGCAATCCGGTGATGTTTGGCGTCAAGCCGCGTCCCGCTCAAAAGCAGGGAGCCTAAGATGTTTGGCGTTGGTGTTGCAGATCGCGTTCGGAATCGGATTGAAAAATCTCTTAAAGAGATGCCGGATCTCGAAACAACTCATCTCGAAGATGGTAATTATCGCCTGATTCGCGGTTCTGCTGTTCTCTATCTCAGTGTAGAAGAATGGGGCATGCGTGATGTGATGGTTCGCTGCACGTCTTATGTCGTGATGGGCGCTACTATCGATGCTGAGTTGCTGAGCTTTTTGCTAGAGGCCAACGCCAAAATTCCCTTTGGTTCTTTTGCGATTGATGATGATCAGGACATTCTTTTTGAATATGCTCTGATTGCCACTAACTCTGCTCGTTATGAGCTTAAAGAAGCGATTAAAGCTGTCGCCAAAGCGGTTGATGATTATGACAATAAGATCATCAACCGCTGGGGCGGTGAAACAAGTTATAAAGTTTTGTTTGGCTTTGACGCTGACTGATTAGATTGTTTAGAACTGACGAGCTCAAAATCAGGCGGATTGTGACTGAACTTGTCTGATTAAGCCTGATTTGAACCGTGCTGGCGTTTGACGGCCAGATATGAAGTAGAATGACTTAACTGCTTGTGTTTGGGCCAGAAACCCAGTATAATCACAATGTTAAATCCGTTTAATAATCTTAATATTCCTGGAGCCTTCCTTTGAAAAACGCAAAGGTTCTGGTCATTGACGACGAGCCTTCGATCACCAGCAGCATTAAATACGGTCTGGAAAAAGAAGGCTATACGGTCATCACCGCTGATAACGGCAGCGATGGCTGTGAGCTCGCTCGCAACGAAAAACCTGATATTGTAGTCCTCGACGTTATGCTCCCTGGCCTCGATGGATATGAAGTCTGCCGCATGATCCGCGCTGAACTGCCTGTTCCCATTATCATGCTGACGGCTAAAGGTGAAGAAATCGACAAAGTTGTTGGTCTTGAAGTCGGTGCTGACGAATATGTCACCAAGCCCTTTTCACTACGTGAGCTGCAAGCGCGTATTAAAGCCTTGTTAAGACTTGTCGCACGCCATAAAAACACAAAAATTGCTGAGCCCGATAAAATTGAAATCGGTGAGTTAGTCATTGATCTTAAACGTCATGAGGTCTTTATTGAAGATCGTAAGATTAATCTCACCCTAAAAGAGTTTGAACTCTTAAAACTCTTAGCACTTAACGCCAATAAAGTACTGTCACGTGAGTACCTGATTGAACAAGTCTGGGGTTATGATTTTACGGGTGAAGGCCGTACTGTAGATGTCCATATTCACTGGCTGCGTGAAAAAATTGAACGTGATCCTGAAAATCCCGTCCGGATTCAGACTGTACGCGGAGTGGGTTACCGCTTCGAGCGCCGTCTGGGACGTAATGCTGATTAGTTCATGGAACAAGCTCAAGCTTCAAACTCTAAACTCCCGCTGGGTCTTAATCTAGCGGTTGCGGCGATTCTGATCGCTGGATGCTGGCTGCCTTTATTGGCCGCCTTTTTGCCGTTTTGGGTCGCAGGTGGTGTGATTGTCCTGTTGGCCATTAATATTCCTCAGTATCTCCGCCAGCAACGGATGATGCATCAATTGCAGCAAAGTTTAAAAGCGATGCGTCAGCATCGTGAGCCTGATGCAGCTGACTTAGCTGCGCTTAATGGTGTTGGAGCTCAAATTCAGGAGCTTTCACGCTATATTCAGCAGCGTGTCGTACCTGATCATGACAGCAACCCAGTCATGAGCGTCAATCTCGAAAAAAACGAGCTTGAATCAGTGATTTACTGCATGAAAGATGGTCTGATTATCTATGATATGGACCTGAATGTTGTGCTGCTCAACCCAGCTTTGGCTGAAATGCTGATTCCAAGCAATCCTGCTGCAACAGGTCGCCTGATCCAGAACCCTGATGACAAGCTCTTTTTCGAGCGCACTGTCGCTCTGGATCATATGAAGGCGATTAACAAAGCGATGATTGAAGAGCCCACTCTGCCACGCAGTGACGTGATTGAGCTTAAACATCCTGCTCAGTTTCTCAAGCGTTATTCGGCACCGCTTTATAATCGCTTACACCAGCAGATCGGACACGTCATTATTTACCATGACATCTCCAAAGAAGTTCAGTCAGAAAAAGTGCGCTCTGAGTTCATCACGAATGCTTCTCATGAATTACGTACACCTGTTACTTCAATTAAGCTCCTGCTTGAAGCCCTTGAAAGTGGCGCTAAAGATGACGAAAAAGCTCGTAATGAGTTTATTCGCAATCTCTTACGCGAAGCAGACAGATTACATGCCCTTGTTAACGATCTCCTAGATCTGTCTCGACTTGAAACGGCCCATGAAAAGCTTGCCTGGAGCGAAATAGAGCTGCGTAAAGTCGTTCATGACTCAATTCAGACTGTGCTGCCAATGGCTCAGAAAAAAGGTGTGGATATCAAAGAGAATATCGAAGATCATCTGCATAAAATCTTTGCTGATCAACTGCGTTTGAGTCAGGTTCTGGTTAATCTTGTTAACAATGCGGTGAAGTTTACTCCCAGTGGTGGGGAAGTTCGTGTGATCGTGCGCCGTTTAGAAGACAGCATTGAATTTAAAGTTCAAGACACAGGAATTGGTATTCCTCAGGAAGATCTTCCCTATGTGTTTGATCGCTTCTATCGGGTTGAGCACAATCGCGCCCGGCGTCAGAATTCTGGCGGAAGTGGTCTGGGTTTAACAATCAGCAAACAGGTTGTTGAAATGCACGGTGGCAGAATTACGGTGGCCAGCAATGGTAAAGGCACAGTGTTTACTTTTACGATTTCACAAAAGGCCCGTGTCGCTGTTGCCCAGGCTTAAGCGAATTTGACAACTTAGTCAAATAAATATGATCTCTGGAAACAAATTAAACAAAGGTCCTCTCTAAAGAGGGCCTTTGTTTTAAGCTGCTTGAGAAGCGCATGGTAATATATATTTCATTAAAATTTTGACATCTTTCTGGACGTTTCTCTGTACTCTCGGTCAAAATTTTAGTGTTCCCATTGCTAGACTACTTACCAGACAACATAGATAACTTATTTTTCTGCTACACGCTATTAATATAATTAACACACAAGGTCCCATTCGGAAGGAAAACGCAGATGTTCAGCTTGATCCTGGCAGCCATGGCTGCGACTACGCTTACTGATGCTCAGCAAGCCCTCGACTCAGGTAATTTTGCCCAGGCTGTTGAGCTTTACCGTCAGCACATTGCCCAGGAAGCCAGCCCTAGCTATGAAGCTCTGTATGGCTTAGCCCGTTCGCTAGCTTTTGACGGTAAACATCGCGAAGCGTTAGAAGCTTATAATCAGCTGCTTATAGCGTTTCCTGATAATGGTGACGCCTTATTAGGTCGTGGCCGTGTTTACAGTTGGCTTGAGATGCGCGAAGAAGCCCAGGCGGACTATGAAAAAGTGCTGGCTGCTGAGCCGAATAATCTTGATGCATGGGCAGCCCTGTCTGATCTGCAACGCAGCAATCCAGATTCTGAATCTGTTGATGATTTTTATCAGCGCTGGACAACGGCTTTTCCTGGCAAGCCAGAACCCTTATTAGCTCAGGCTCGCTACTTTATGAGCCAGCGGCGCTTTCCCTTAGCCCGTGAAGCCGTCTCGCGTGCGCGTGACATGGGCGCTGATAGTGGCGAAGTAGAGCGTTTACTCTCGCAGATTAATCGCCAGCCTGGTGCCCTGGATTGGGAATCTCAGGTCTTTTATGAGTTTCAGGCTTTTCAGCAGACCCAGGTACCCTGGCACACGGTGACTTTAGGTTTGGGCCATTATTTTGACTGGGGTTTTGTGGCTTTACAGGGAATGGGAACTTCGCGCTTTAATACCTTTGATCAGGCTGTTGGCGCTGATGTCTATGCTGACCTGTGGCCCGGTGCTTACGGCAATGCCCGCGTAATGTTGGACTGGAATCCCCAGGTCTTGCCCAGAGTGGATTTATTTACCCAGCTCTATCAAGTGCTCTTTACTAATTTTGAACTCAGTGGCGGCTATCGCTTAATGTCATTCCCCGCTGACAACGTTCACTTTTTTAACCTTGGCTTTGGGGGCTATTTTGGTAACTGGTATGTCGGTTTACAGCCGATGTTCCTGACCAGCGGAGAAGGACCAGGTGGCCAGCTTAGCGGTTGGACCCGCTATATTTTCAACACAGCTGATGACTATGTGGATTTGCGTTTGGGAGCCGGTCGTCGTGTGGGAATTATCGCTGCCGCAGCAGATGCTACTGCGGGTCCTCAGCTTCAAGGCCAGTCCAGCTTCTTTGGTGCGCTGACAGGCCAGTACTTTATTAATCCCAACGTCGGTTTTTATGGCGTACTTAACTACAACTATGACGACCAGTTTCCTGCTCGTTATGGCATTACCGTTGGCAATAAGCTGAGATGGTAAGTGTGGCGGAGCTGCACAGTGGTGAGCTGTGGGTAGTGGGTTTTGGAATGAAAAGACAAAGCTAAGTGCAGATATCTATTTAAACCCTACCCTCAAAACTTAGAACTCACTACCGCCTTATAGCCCTGATCGTTAAAAAACGGTATGATAGAACTTGACTTAATACTCGATTATCTCAAGCCGAGCGGACATGTCAGGATCTAACAATAACCCCGGTTCCGATCAATTTAGTCTGGTTTCCCTGGAAAAATCCCAACAAGCGACCAGCTCTTATACCAACATGAGCCGTCGCGCCAAGGGCGAGTCCGACAGCACGATTGATGTCAACGAAGACGAAGCAAAAGAAAAGCTGGCTCCGCCTAAAGCGCCTGCTAAGCCTGCTAAAGATGAAGACAAAGGCAAAAACGGCGGTTCTGCTAAAAAAAAGCCACCGCCGATGCGTAGCGAAGACGCGATGGATCAGTCACTTGACGATATTCTCGTCAAGCTTGAAGAGTTTAATAAATCTGTACAGATGCTGATGAGCAACACAACCGTCGCGCTTCGTAATGTTGCTTTGGCTTTACTACGGCCTTTGCTGCCGATTTTAAATCAGTTGTTGAAGCTGCTCAATATTCCTTTACAATTTATCAATCTCTTAGCTGGTAAAGTCAATCAACGTATGGGCTCTAAATCATCTGGTTCAGCAACAATGGCGCCT
This sequence comes from Candidatus Sericytochromatia bacterium, assembly GCA_913773825.1. Taxonomy (GTDB): domain Bacteria; phylum Cyanobacteriota; class Sericytochromatia; order UBA7694; family UBA7694; genus CAJYHH01. The sequence continues at coordinate 6,538 of CAJYHH010000946.1, forward strand.
GTTGATGGCGCTGATGCTGCTGCTTATGAGCCAGAACCTGAGCCCGAGCCAGAACCTGTTAATGCCAAAAACTCTAACTTTTCGGACATGCTGGAGTTAAATATTCTCTTTACTGACAATATGAAAAAGGCGCTTTATAAGAAAAAACCTGGTATGGCTCAGAAAATGGGCGCTATGGAAGAAGACCTGATCATGTCTAATGCTCTGTTAGCCATTGCAGAATGTGCAGAGTTTACAACCGAGCTTCCGAGCCCTGCAACCGGGATCTACGCAGGCAAACGGATTTATGATATCATGTCCAATGTC
>CAJYHH010000947.1 GCA_913773825.1 Candidatus Sericytochromatia bacterium
CCCAAAATCTCAACGAACAAAATCAACAATTACATCGTCTGATGCGCTTTAAAGATAAAGTTTCCCATATGGCTGTTCATGATCTTAAAAATCCCCTTTCGGTGATACTCGTCAGTCTTGAACATCCTCAAAGCAGCCCAGAAAACCTGAGACACTATATTCGTTTATCTTGCCAACGGATGCTGCTTTTAATTCAGAACCTGTTAGATGTTCAGAAAATTGAAGAAGCTCAACTAAACGCTCAGATTCAGAATCTGGCTTTAGATGCTGTTTTAAGCCATAGCCTGGAGCTGTTTAAACCCTGGAGTGAAAGTAAACAACTCCAGATTCACTTCGAACTTTTAGACCGTATCAGGATACAAGCTGATCCCCATCTTTTAGAACGCGTTTTGCTCAATCTTTTTAGCAATGCTTTTAAACATCTTCCCGAACAAGGTCTGTTAACGATTAGCGCTCAGAGGGTTTCAGAATGGGCCTGTATACAGATTTGCGATAAAGGCTCAGGGATTTCAGCCGAAACTTTAAGCAAGCTCTTTGAGGCCTATGCCAGTCAGGATCAGAGCCGATTTATGGTGGCGGGCAGCGGGCTTGGATTAACCTTTTGCAAATTTGCCATTGAACTGATGCAGGGGGAACTGAGCATCCAGAGTGAACTGGGCCAGGGCACCCTGGTTGAGATTAAACTTCCACTTGCTAAACAGATTCCTGTGACAAGCCTCAATCCAGAGGAGCGTGAACGGCTTAAACCCTTGCTTGTCCGTTTAAAACAGCTCAAGTTTTATCAGATAACGGCGATTCAAGACGTGTTGAGTGACCTACTGCTCCTTAGCGACAATGATAGAATGACACAATGGTCGCAAGCTTTAAAGTCCAGTCTCGACACCTTTGATGAAGATAGCTACCGGGAAATCATCCAGAGCGCGCTTAATTCGCCAGATTCTAATCGTTGATGATGATTTAGCTGTACTCGAAATTTTGGCTAATATTCTGCGTCGGCATTATCCCAAATACGAAGTGCTGCGAGCCAATACGGGCCATCTGGGTTTATTAATTGCTGAAGATGAAGCTCCAGATCTGATTATTACGGACTGGGAGATGCCGGGTATGTCTGGTTTAGAGCTGCTTAAAACTTTAAAACAAAACCCTCACTGTCGGGACATTCCGGTTATTGTCTGTACGGGGATTATGACAAGTCCAGACGATCTGGGTATGGCACTGGCCTTGGGGGCTTTTGACTATGTGCGCAAACCCTTAGATGAAATCGAGTTAGTTGCACGAATTCGATCAACTTTAAGATTTATGGCACAAATGCAAGAGATTCAGCATCTCAATGAAAGCAAAGACATCTTTTTTTCAATTTTGGCCTCTGAATTTAGCATATCTGTCCAACAAAGCCAGTATCAGCTTGAACAGTTAAATCAGCAACTGCCCCAGCTCCCAGCAAAGACCCTTGATCATTTGCAAAAAGCCCGTGATCAGCTGGGCCAAAGTGAAAAAAAGCTCAGCAAACTGATGCATTGGGCTCAATTGCGTTTTGCAAGTACCCAGGTTCAACTCTGTCTCTTTCAGCTCAGACCTTTTATATTCAGTCAATGTGAGGTCTGGCATGGCTCAGGATTTGCAGTTGAAATCGACTTGAGTTCACAGTATTGGATAGAAAGTGATCCCAATTTGCTCCATATCGTGATTCAGGAATTACTTCAAAACGCCAAAAAACAGGGTGCCAGCCAAATATATATCAGTGCCCAGAAAAAGCAAGGCGAGCTCTGGCTCAGTTTTTATGATAATGGTCCAGGGCTCAGTGAAGAAAAATTTAGTCAGCTATTGCAGCCATTTTCAGCCCATTCAAAAGATTATCAAAGCCAACAGCAAGTCTGTCTTGGCCTCAAAATCTGCCGAGAAATCCTCAGCCTTCTCAATAGCCAGTTGATCATCCAACCCCCGCCTCAAACTGTAAGCCCTAGACCTGGAGCCTGCTTTACATTTTCAGTACCTTTAAAAACCAAACCGAATCTTCTGCAACAAGCCCACTTAAGATAAACATCATGCTGACTCAGACCCTTTATTGCCAAGACTCTATTTGTAAACAATTTGTAAATCCCTAAACAATTTCCTTGATTTTTTCGCCACTGGCTTAATAACCGCCTACATCTTTTTACAATGTCCAGACTGTTAGTTGTCTATACAAAGCCTGTACGTACAACGACCACGCCAAATATTTTTGGAAGGATTTTGAGATGTCCGTTTTAAGCTATCGACTTTTTATTGCCCTGCTGTCAAGCGCCAGCCTAAGTGCCTGTACCGCTCCCGCTGTTACCCCAAACCCTTCAGCTTCACCAAGCACCTTGCAGCCAAGTTCTGTTCCGAGCTCTATCCCCTCACCCAGCCCACAGGCCAGTCAAACCGCTTCACCAGGCTTAATTCCAACGCCTAGCCCCATTTTAAGCCCAAGCAACCAGCCCAATCCCATTAGTCAACCAAGTCCAACCGCCAATCCTTCTGGCTCAGCCACACCCGCACTCCCAACTACCCCAACACGCTTACTTGCCCCAAGGGATCTGCAAGTTGTTGCCCAGCGCACAGATAGCATAACCATCAGCTGGCAGATTGCGGAACCAACCCCCCATCAATATCGGGTTTATTTAGATGGTCGAGAACTCAGTCAAACCCTGACTGGCACAAACTATACCTTTACTGGACTTACACCAGGGCAAAGCTATCGAGTTGAAGTTCAAGCCTTTACACAATCTCAGACAAGCGAAAAGGTGAGTTTAACCGAGACCACTCTGCTTCAGGGCAGTACGGGCAGTGGCGGATTTAGCAATGGTGGCTCAGCCAGCTCAGCATCGATAACACCCACTTTGTTGAGCCTGACGCCGACCAGAGCTTTTGCCCAAAGCACCATCACGTTAACTGGCACCGGCTTTGATCCCAATCCTGCCCATAACCTCGTGATGTTTGGCACACAAACCGCAACGGTTTTAGCCGCCACTCCAACCAGCCTTAAGCTACGGATCCCAACCGGTTTAGTTGCTGGTCCTCAAAGAGTAACCGTAAGTGTAAATGGCCAGATGAGTAACGCCCAAATCTTTACTCTCAGGCCTGAGGTGCAACCCGGAACAGGCCTG
>CAJYHH010000948.1 GCA_913773825.1 Candidatus Sericytochromatia bacterium
GGCTTAAATAGTAGAGCTGGTCACAGCCCAAATGAGTTTATTCACGCCAGCGGCCCAGACTTAAAATCTGAATCAGACAGAGCTCTGGCCGCAAGCCGCGATAGCGCTGAATCGCGCCTGGTGAATAGTCCTGCACCACAAAGGCATAGATCTGATTCGCGGATTCAGCCAGGCGGTCTAAATTAAGCGATTGACCTGTCAAGTTGCGGCGATAAAGTGCCCAAAGCCGAATCAGTGAGCCCTGCAGCGCCACAGCAAATAATTGCTGAACCGCATTAATTTCACCTCGCAGCAAATGAGCCTGCTGTAATAACTGACGCTGCCAAAAGGCCTGTTGATAACGCAGAAGTAATGCTGCTTCTTCAGCTGTCAGCGCTAATAATTCAGGCTGCCGTAACGCCTGCTCCAACCAGGGTAAAGCTTCTTTTAAACCTGAGTGAGTCGCCAGCACACTATCTTTTAGCCAGAGCAGCAGACGCGTCAACTCAGCCGGGCTCATGGGGCTTACTGGCGTCAGAGTCAGAGGCAACAGAGCATCAGGCTCAATTAAACCCGGTGGACGCTGCATTAAGCGACTGATTTCAGTTGCCACAGCACTGAGCCAGGCTGAAAAACTATCAGCTTTTATCAAAGCATCTAATAAATGACCGGCCCAGATCAACCAGCTCGAACGACTAAACTCACGCCCAGGCGCAAAAGCCAGACTTGTGATGCGCCGATCAGCTGGAATCCTGACCCATTTCCAATTAAGTTGCTGAGGTTCAAGCAGCATCCGCGCAGCCCGAGAACAGCTCATTGCCAGGGCAGGGCTCTGATAATCAGGTGACACATCCTGATGCCCGCCATAATGATAACGCTGACAAACTTCGGGTTTAGATTCTAAGCCCCAGCGCGAATGAATCCGGCATAAGCCCTGTTCATCAAGCATGATGCATTCCTGCACATCCGACTTTTTGGCCAGCACGGCATAACCCTGAGGAGCATCCTGAAAAATCTGATTTTCGGGCAGGCCCGTCAGCTCGCTTAAGGCTGCGCCCCAACGCCGCCGATAACCTGCATCAACTGGAATCTGCCAGGGCTGACGACAGCCCTGGCCACAACGCACACAGTCAAAGCGGTCGAC
>CAJYHH010000949.1 GCA_913773825.1 Candidatus Sericytochromatia bacterium
CTGTGCCAACACGGCCCAGACAGCACTCGAGCAGTTCTTAAACGCTGATTTTGAACTGGTTTTGCTTGATTATCTTTTACCTGACGGCGACGGGCTTGCGCTCTTAAAGCACTTAAAAGCCAGCAAGCCTGATCTTCCTGTTTTGATGCTGACAGCCAGTCAGGACGGTCATTTGCTTGAGCAGGCTTTTCGCGACGGAGCCATCGACTTTTTACGCAAGCCGTTTTTGCGCAGCGAGCTGCTGGCCAGGGTCAGCAACGTACTGAGTTCAGCAGCCCAGTATCGCCAGCTTAATGAAATGTATCAGGCCCTGAATCGCGATCTGCAGCTTGCCGGACGTGTACAACGCTTATTTTTGCCGATCAAACCGACGGAGTCCGGACTGGACTGCGCTTGGCTCTACCAACCGCTGGATGGCGTCAGCGGGGACGGTCTTGGCCTGCGTGAGGTCAAGCCAGGCTACTATGTGTTTTATCTGGTAGATGTTTCAGGTCATGGAATTCAGTCAGCCATACTCATGAGCGCCATTAAAACCTGTTTTGACAGCTTGCTTGAGACGGCGCACCATCATCAACCCTGGCAGCTGGCCGCTGCGCTCAACTGGCGCATGGATGCTCTGTTTGACCGCCATTACGCCACGATGCTGATCGGCAGCCTTGAAACCAGCAGCGGTGAACTGAGACTCTTTAATGCCGGGCATCCTCCGCCTGTACAACTGAGCCAGAATCAGGTCAAAGCCCTGACAGGCACCGGTAGTCGTCCATTGGGACTGCAGCCGCTCATTACTGAATCCGGCCAGCAGCAACATTATTTACAGCCAGGAGATCAATTATTGCTTTATAGCGATGGGCTGTTTGAAGCCGAGGATTCAGGCTTTGAAGACTTTCTGACTACCCTGCAACATCAGGACTGGTCACAGCTCACGTGCTCAGAGCTCTGCATTCAGCTTCAACAGCTGCCAGCCTGCGGCAAAGACGACTTAACAGTGATGGCGATAGGGCTCAAAGCTCTGGATTACAAGCAACAGCTGCCAGCTGATTTTGCGGCGGTTGAAGCCGTTTTTGATCAACTTACAGACTGGCTTGCCTTACAAAAGCTAGAGGCCGATCTGACCGAAGCCATTCGGCTCTGTTGGCTTGAATACGGAAATAATCTGGTCAGACACGGCAAGCCATCAAGTCCTGTGCAACTGCGCGCCAGACGGACAGCTCATCAAATTGAGCTGTTCATCTGTGATGATGGACCTGACTGGCGCTTAAAACCCGTTGAAAAGATTCAGGCCCAGGCCGACAGTGGACGTGGCCTCTGGATGATTCAGCAGCTCAGTCAGGCTTTTAGCGTAACTCAAAAAGACGGTTTTAATCACGCCCAAATCCTGTTTACTCTGCCAGGAGGCCCCAGATGTTTGTCAGCCAACTAATGCGGCGCTTTGTTTTTGAAGAATGGGGAGGCACTGAAACCGTGGTCTGGCAGACTGCTCAACAGCTTAAAGCCTTGGGCATCAATACCGAAATCCTGGCTACCTCAGCTCTGTCAGCTCAGCCTTACGAACAGCGCAGTGGACTGGATATCCGGCGTTTTGACTATCAGTACCCGTATTGGGGACTTAACGCAGCAGGACGTCTTGGACTGGATAAAAAAGGCGGTAATCCTCTGAGTCCAGAACTTGAACGCTATCTGTTTAAACTACCTCAACTGGATTTGATTCACTGCCATGCCATGCAGCGTATTGCGGGTCTAGCCCGGCGGGTCGCCCGCAAACGCCAAATCCCTTATATTGTCTCTTTTCATGGTGGTCATTTTGATGTCCCTCAGTCAGAAGTCAGCGCTATGCGTACTCCGGTTGGCAAGGCCTTTCATTACGGCCGCCTGCTTGATCCCTGGCTCAGGACAGCTCAGGCCATCCCTGATGCTGATGGCCTGATTTGCGTAGGCTACAGTGAATATCTTAAAACCCGTCACAGCTATCCAGATAAACCCGTGCTCTATCTGCCCAATGGAGTCAATACAAAACAATCAAGCCAAGGCCAGGGAAACCGGTTTCGCGCCGCCTACGGGATCCCACCCGAGCAACGTCTGCTGCTTTGTGTCGCTCGACTTGATCCTCAAAAAAACCAGCTGGCCTTGATTGAACTCATGCAGCGTCTGCAAGATTCCGAGTTAGGATTAGTGCTGATTGGCCCGGCAACATCAACAGACTATACTCACCGTCTAAAAACTGCTTTACAAAGACTCCCTGGTCAAGTCTGGCTGATTGAAGGCCTGCCACCGGACTCACAGCTCTTGGCAGATGCTTATGCCGCTGCTGAGCTGTTTATTCTGCCCTCGATCCATGAGCCCTTTGGCATCGTTGTGCTTGAGGCCTGGATGCATAAAAAACCCGTAATAGCCGCTGATGTTGGCGGCCTGAGTCATCTTGTCAAACATCAGCATAATGGCCTGCACTTTGCTGGACTTGAACAACTTGAAGCTCAGACCAGACAATTGTTAAAGACCCCGGCTGAGCGTCTGCGCTTGGGTGAAGCAGGTTATCACACCGCCTGTACCCAATACAGTTGGGAGCAGATCTCTTGTCGATTGCGGGATTTTTATCGCCAAGTCAGTGAGTGTCATCAGGCTCGGAATTTTCCCACACAAAGCAGCAAAAGCGCCTGACGGACTCATTCGGCCAATACAAACCATAATTAAGACATCTTCACCTAAGAGGTCTGTAAAGATGTCTAAACGCCACACGCACTCAGAAGCGCCGCTATTTGCATACGAAACAGAGCTCAATCGGGCTCGTCGGCAACGTGCCCGAGCGCCGTGGCATAAATTCTCTCAAACTGCCCTGAGCGGGCTTAAACGCCTGATTGATATTTTTGGCGCTAGCCTGGGTTTGCTTGTTCTTTCACCTTTGTTTGTGTTAACAGCAAGCTTGATCTGGCTTGAAGATCGCGGTCCGATTTTATTTGTTCAAGATCGCGTGGGTCGCAACGGCCAGCTGTTCCGGTTTTATAAATTCCGCTCAATGGTCATCAATGCCGAAGCCCTCAAAGACAAGCTGTCTCATTTAAATGAATCCAGCGATGGCGTAATCTTTAAATCCCGCCGTGACCCACGCATTACCCGCGTAGGACGTGTTATCCGACGCTTGAGCATAGACGAATTACCCCAGCTTTGGCATGTACTCAGCGGAGAAATGAGTCTGGTCGGGCCACGCCCTCCCGTACCGCGCGAAGTCGCCGACTATACACCTGAAGATCGCAAACGTCTACATGCCAAGCCAGGTCTGACCTGCATCTGGCAAGTCAGTGGCCGCAGCGAAATTCCTTTTCGTCAGCAGGTGGTAATGGATCAGGACTATATCCGCAAACAAAGCCTCAGTATGGATCTGATGCTGTTATTTAAAACCGTGCGCGCCGTGCTGGGTGGACGCGGAGCTTATTAAGCACGCTGTTCACTAATCGTCAATTCAAATCGTTAAATTTTAGCTGTTAAGTTTATAAATTAATTTAAAAAAGGAGCTAAAGATGCGCATTCTCTGTCTAACGCCTTTTATTCCTTGGCCACTTAACCGCGGAACTCATCAACGGGTTTATCATTTGTTAAAAAGCTTAGCAACTTGTCATGAACTAACGCTTTTTGCTTTAGATCCTGATCAGATCGGCGCAGAGCATCAGGCTGTCTTTGAAGCCTTCTGCACGCGCGTTGAGCGCATCCCGGTCAAGCTTAATCCTTGGCGGCCCCTATCGCGCAGACTGCTCAGCGCCCAACCTGAGACGATGCATCATTGGGATCTCCCAGCGGTACGCGAACGTCTTAAACAACTCTTACAAGAGCGCTTTGATCTGATTTATTGTGAAGACATCTGCATGACCCAATATTTGCTAAGTTTAAATCCTCAGATTCCGGTCATTACCGATCGCAACCGGGTTGATTTAGAGTTTATGCAGGAAAAAGCACCTTATATTTACGGATTTCGCCAACAAATGGCGTTTCATGAAAACGCGTTAAAACTGGCTCATTTTGAACAACGGGTGCTCAACCGCTTTCATCATCAGATTGTCTGTTCACGCGAAGATCAATTGTTTTTGGCAGATCGTTTTGGATGTAAAGCCCACATTGTCGGCAATGGTTTTGACCCCGATTTTTTTAAACCTCAACCCTGGCAACGCCAGGACAACATCCCTGTTCTGTGTTTTACCGGAGCGATGGACTATGCGCCAAATAGTGACGCCATGGCGTGGTTTATTGAATCGATTTATCCTTTGCTACAAGAACAGCTTGGACGCTTTAAGCTGCGTATTGTCGGCATTAATCCTCCTGAGTCTGTCAAAGCTTATGCCCAACTTGACGGCGTTGAGGTTACAGGTGCAGTACCAGATATCCGCCCAGCCTATGCCGCCTGCGATGTCTATATTGCTCCCCTGCGTATTGGCGGCGGTACCCGTCTCAAAATTTTAGAAGCCCTCGGCATGGGTAAAGCAGTCGTGTCAACCGTAACAGGTGCACAAGGTCTGGACCTGCGCCATGATCGCAATGTGCGCTTTGCCAACAGCGCCCTGGCCTTTGCAACAGAAGTCACCAGCTTGGTCAAACAGCAAGACCAGCGCAATCGGCTGGCCCTGGCAGGACGTGAACATGCCCTGACCCACTTTAGCTGGGAGCAGATGGGGCAGGAACTCCTGAATCTTGTTGATCGGGTCAGCAGTCAAGCCCTGGTCTAGCGCGATAACAATCCTTGCTCAGCTGCAACCTTCCGAATTCGCTCCAGTTCATCCTCTAAAAGGTCGGCCAGTTCAAACAATTCCTGACGATACATGGCTGTGGCAGCAGTTTCTAAGCGAGCTCCCATTTCGCTGATTTGCGGGAAACCGAACGAACCGCCAACGCCTTTGAGACCATGCCCAAGCCGCAATAGCGCTGGCCAGTCAGACTGCTCACAGGCCTGACGAATCGCCTCAGGTTCAGATTCTCGCAGCTGCATAAACAAGGGTAAGAGTTCAACAACCTCGGCTAAAATTGTTATCGGAGCCCGATCTGATGGCAAAAGCTCACGTCTTGAAGCAACTGACTCAGTTGGTGATTCAGCGTCGCTGTCAGCCAAGTCTCTGTCGGCCAAATAGTGTTTTAAAGCCTTCAGCAGACTGTCTTGATCAATCGGCTTTGTCAGCAAAGCATCACAACCGGCCTCAAGGCAGCGTTGACGGGTCAGCTCCTGAGTATCAGCCGTTAAGGCAATAATCGGCACCCGCTGAGCAGACTGAGCTCGAATGCGGGCAGTGGCTTCCAGACCATCAAGTCCTGGCATCTGCACATCCATTAAAATCAAATCTGGCTGACAGGCTTGCCATTGAGTTACGGCTTCATAACCATCACAGGCAAAAAACAACTCATAAGGGGCATCCCGCAAATAGACCCTGAGCAGATAACGATTTTCTTCATAGTCTTCAGCAATCAAAACCCGGGCTAAGCGAGTAGGGTTCAGGAGCTCTTTCTGATTTTGTGAAGCAGGCGCTGGTTTACTTGCGGCAACAGCCTCAAAGCCTGACTCAGACCTTTGCTCAGACGCTAACATGAATGAACGTTTAAGTTTTAGACTAAAATAAAACTGAGAGCCTAGGCCTGGCTCACTTTCAAGCCAAATGCGACCACCAAAGAGTGTGGCCAGTTCACGGGCAATGCTCAAGCCCAGACCGCTGCCCCCATAACGACGGGTATTAGATGTATCCGCCTGTTGAAAGCGCTCAAAAATCAGTTCTTGTTTGTCTTTGGCCACGCCAATTCCTGTATCTGAAACTCGCCAGCAGAGCTCCCATTCTGCATCAGATTGGTCTGAGACCGGCTCCGCTTTTTGTAGCTCAACGCAAATCTCACCTGAAGGGGTAAATTTCAGGGCATTATCAATCAAAATAGCGAGTAGCTGCGATAGGCGTTGGGGATCCCCGCTAAACAGAGGCAGCAGCTGTGGTAAAAAGCTTTTCAGACTGACGTCCTGGCGGCGAGCGCGCAGACTAAATCCGCTGAGACAGTCAGCCACAAGATGTTCAAGATTAAACACTTCTTCAGGCAGTTCAATGCGGCCAGCTTCAAGACTAGAAAAGTCCAGCAGATTATTGATCAGCTTCAGTAAGCGATCGCCAGCTTTGCGGGATGTTTTTAAATAGCGCTGCTGCTCAGGATTTAAAGCCGTTTGATCCAGCATTTGCAGCATTCCCAGAACCGCATTCAGCGGGGTTCGGATTTCATGACTCATCATCGCCAAAAACTCACTTTTGGCTTGTGAAGACTTTAAGGCTTCATCACGAGCCAATAAGGCCTCTGCTTCCGCAGCACGCCGTTCGGTAATATCAGTAGCATAAAGATTGACATAAGTTTCAGCCTGATTGCCACTTTCGCCCTGAAAACAAGGCGTCCAGAGCAGCTGATAACAACGCCGCCCAAACAGCACTTCATGCTGTAAGGGTAAACGCGTCTTCAGACAGTGTTCAAGTTGCTGAGCAATCTCAGCGTTAATCTGGCCGCGAATCTCGCCAGCAATTTTGTTATCATAGCTGACTTCACACCCCAGATAGCAAAGCAGGTAGCGAGCTGGCTCGTTTGCATACAGCACCTGCCCTTGGGGACT
>CAJYHH010000950.1 GCA_913773825.1 Candidatus Sericytochromatia bacterium
CCTGATTACCCGTATAGATGCGGCCATCAGCCAGTTTACGCACGTCTTCTAAAGGCATCTTACGGCCAGCTGAAACAGCCTTAATAAAGTCCACATACGTGTCGTCGATCAGGCGCTGCAGCAGCTCACGCTCTTCAGCGCTGGTTTCACGATAAGGAGAGCCAATATCTTTAAACTTACCGCTTTTGATTACGGTAGTTTGCAGACCCACTTTTTCAAACAGGCCCTGAACTTTTGTAAACTGGGCAATCACGCCAATGCTGCCGGTTAAAGTCGCGGGATTGGCGTAAATTTTATCAGCGGCAGCAGCAATATAATAACCGCCAGAAGCCGCCATATCGCCCATTGCAGCAATCACTTTGATTTTTTTATCGCGTTTAAGGCGCAGAATTTCCTGGTACACAGACTGCGAAGCGGCAGCCGTGCCGCCCGGGCTGTTGATTTTAAGCAGAATGCCTTTAACACCGGCTTTTTCAGCACTTTTGAGTGCCGCAACTAAACGATCAGCAGCCGCACCGCTTTGGGCCCCAAATCCACCGCTTTCAGCTTTATGCATAATCGTGCCTTCAACCACAATCACGCCGAGATCCGCTTCCTGATTAAACAGGGAGCTCATGCTGGATTCAGCCTGGCTATCCGTGGTTTCTTTGGCGCGTGTGCCATAGAGCCAGTTACCAACTGCCGTTATTAAGCAGAGCAGCAGCAAGCCACCTGCCAATAGGGTTTCTTTGGAACCGGAGGACTTTGGGCTAATCGGGGATTCGGACTCCATAAACTGACTCCAGATGATGTTGAGCTAGACGGGCCAAATGCTCGCGCTCAGAATTTTAGTCATTTTAACAGCGACAGGCGGGGAGTGGGAGATCGCAAGCGATTTGCCTGTTATTCACAGCCCCTCTCTTTTAGACAAAAAGCCTTCTCCCCCAATTATTATAGGTGGTTCCCGCTAATCACAACTTGACTCTTTTTTGCCTGTTAGCCTTAAACTATCCCGATAAATTTAGTCAGATCAAGGAGCCGATAACACAGATGGTCAATTCGATTAACTCAGATCAAATGGTCCAACAGCTCAGTACCATGTGAAGCAGAGGCTTTGGCCGCCGTCGCGGAGTCTCAGAAGACGGTTCGGCTCCCACTTTTACTCGTCCTGAAGGCGCTCCAACATTTTTTGAAGGCAGCGGCACCGCAAGTGCAGATCGGATGCAGGCGTTTGCAGCAAAATATGGCCGAAGTCTGCCTGAAGGTTTAGGTTCAAGCCCAGACGGAAGCCCCTCACAGCGCGGTATGCGAGGATTTGGCAGCCCTGGCGGAATGAGTGGTCTCGGTGGCGGTAAATCATTTGGCAGCGGCGAACCGCAGCTTAGCCGCCCAGACGGTCGCCTGCGCCCGGTGCGTGAGCATAACCCCCAGCTTGCGGCTGCCATGGAAGCGCTAAAATCAGTCCTGGATCAGAGTCAGGACTTGTCGGCAAACGATCGCCAAACCCAGCTTGTCAGCTGGGCCAAAGCTTATGATATGCCTGTCCCAGAACCCGGTTCAAAATGGTTCTGGGAGGTTTAATGCTCCTTCAATCTTCGACATTCCCTGCGGGATCCGCACTGCGTGCTACAGAGTGACAAATTTTTTGTCATGTTGTAGGCGTTAGCCGGATCCCGTAGGGATTGTCGAAACATGAGGCCACAACTTGAAATCAGTTTTAAACCGCAACGCTGCTCAGGCCCAATTGCCTGAGCAGCACGTCAAGCCGGGGCAATAACTGGCTTAACACATAATCCTGACGCAGCTCTTGATCCAGCATCGACTCCATACCTGGAACCAGCCTGGCGCGCTCTAAGGCCCGCGAAGCCAGACCCAAAGCAGGGGTTAAATCAGGTCCTGATTCAGCATGAAAGCGAAAATAGAGAATGCCGCAGCTCATGGCACAGGCTAATAAACCCAGCCAGTGATTTTCATCAGGCGCTTTACTTTGAGCCAGACGATCCTGCATCGTCAGGCTGACTAATAAAGACTCAGGCTCCTGACAACACCAGGCGGCGCTAATGGTATAAAAAACCTCAAGATACGCCAGACGCTGGGGGCTCAGACTGGCTTTAAATAAATTATCTGTTTTAAGCACCGCCGCATAATGACGATGGGCGCGATTCATCAGCGTCAGACTGCGCTCACGCAGATCAGGCCGCCAGAGCAACAGTGTGGCCACGTCATAACAGAGATTCGCCGTTTCTTTTTGATAAAAAAACCGAGCCCGCTCATCACTGAGCTCCGGGTAACTTTTACTTAATAACTCAAGCGCTTGTTCAAAATGGCGCAGGCCACGACGCAGACGTTCAGAGGCCGTAATTTGATTATGAAGCTGATTATTTTCACTACCGCTTAACAGCTGACGCGCCACCATGCCGACATAGACGGCCATCGTGCAGTGAATTTCAGCTTGTGAAGACATGCCTTTCATTTGTAAAACATTCTGAAAAGCAATTAAACTCGGCGTGCCGTGCTGACTTTCTAACAAATAGCGCAAACCCTGACAGGCTCCTAAGATACTCAGCAAACTGGCATGCATACTGGCACTCTGGCGACAAGATTCGTTTTGTAATAAACGATTAGAAATCTCCCAGATATAAGCTAATAATTCTTCAAATAAAGGATAATCCCGCTGCAGCGGGCCTGAGAGCAGTAAGTTTTTTTCAACATACGCTCTTAAAACCCTTACACATTCATGTAAAGACTCAATAATTTCAGTCAGCAAGGGCAATGAGCGCAGACGGGATAAAGGCAATTCATAACCGCGACTGACTTTATACTGGCGATAATGAGCGCGATCTGGGCCCAAAGCGGCTTTGACCTGTTCACGGGCTTCGGGTTCAAAACGCAACACCGGATAAGTCCGATCATAAATAAAAATACGCTCTTCAAGTTCATAAAGGCGCGTCAACAAAGGATTATCGTCTTCACCAGATTCAGCAGGTGGCCCCTGAATCTGACGTGCAATCCGGTTGAGTACGGCATCAGGACTTGAAGGCAGGACTTCATAACCTAATAAACGCTCAATTTCT
>CAJYHH010000951.1 GCA_913773825.1 Candidatus Sericytochromatia bacterium
ATTTCCTGAACTCGGCTTTTGTGAAGGGTGATGGGGTATTTTTCCAGATCCTGACGCACTTTCTGGCGCCAAGTTTCAGGGTGCATGCCGTCAGCCCCTGGGAAGTTATTCATATGCTCAGAAGGCAGATTGCGCGGATGGCCATCATCACAAAGCAGGACTTTACGTCTTAAACGTCCCAGGCTTAGCGCGCCGGATAAGCCTGCGGGGCCACCCCCAACAATCAGGACTTCATATTCATTATCTAGCTTGGCATGTTGTTCAGAATCTTGCTCAGACATGGCTGGCTCTCCTTTGGTTTGGGCGTGTGATTGGTTTAAAAAATCATCACGTAACTTTATGGGTTACATGATAACATTCTGCTTGAATTTCATGCAACAAGAATAGTTGCATGATACTAACAAGCCTGTTGATTCTGAACTTAGACGCTCAATCAGCCTTAGACCAAAAAATACAAACGCCCGCTTGCCGTCAGTTAATAGCAGCAAGCGGGCTGTTTTGCTCTGAGTGCTAATCAGCTCAGAGTCTTTGGTCGTTGAGACCTAGTTTTTCATGATCTTGTCTTTGATTGCAGCGGCAGCAACACCGCTAGCAGCACCGATTGCAACTGTTGCAATGGTGATCGGCAGACCAGTCATACCCATTTTAACCATGGCCAGACCGCCCAGGCCGCCGAGGGTTACCGCACTCAGGCCGCCGATCGCGCCGGTGATGGTGTCACCCACAACATTTTTGGCAGCGGTGTTTTTATCAATTTTGCCTTGGGCCAGGCCAATGCCGTTAGCTACAGCTGAAACACCAGCGCTGACAAGGGCCGAAACGCCAGCGCCTTTAATGCCAATGGTGCCCATTTCTTTAAAGCTGGCAAAAGCCACACCTTTGATGCCGCCAAGTTCGCCAAGCTGGCTGTGGTTATACATGCCTTCAGCCATGGCTTCGCTAAATTTATAAGCGGCTAAGCCCCCACCAGCACCTGCGCCAACCATTGAAGAAACGCGGCGGAAGGTATCAATGGGAGAACTGGTGGGATTTTCAGGCTGCTCAGTCGCAGTTGCCATCTGATAGGGAGTACGCTGAGCATAGCTGCTCTGATAGACGGGGTAGGTAGTGTTAACTGCGACCATGGCGTTTTCCCTTTGGCTTAATGTCGATTTTAATTAGCTTTAACAATTTGATTATAGGGACTTAATCTCTAAATCTTGGCTGAATAAGATTAAATAAAGTTTAAGATGAATTTATTCTTTTGCTAAGATTGTTTGGCGAGGGTTTTTTTATCGTCCTGGATACCATGCTTATACTAAACAGCCTTCTCACTCAGGGCTGATGAGACACACAGGGCGGTCTAATCAAGCTGATTCAGCCTGTGATTATAAGCTCCTTTTGCTCCGTAAAGGCTTTTTTCTTCATGAGCTTGACTCTGAAAGCAGGGAATACGCTGACCTGTTTTCAGAGCCTATCGCTTTTGAGTGTATACTTGTGTATAATAAAAGCTCAACTGGATTAGCAAAGGGAGTGTTCCAGATGAACCAATTGCGGATTTTACGCCTGATTGAATTACTTGAACGACAAGTGGCCGGTGATGAAGAGGCGCTGCGCAAAATCAGAAATCTGGACGTTTCACCCGATGATGGCATCTGCTTTTGGCATTTGCATCAAGAATGGCTAAGTGCGTTTTCGTTTTTGCCAGGTCGTTTAGAAGCTTTAGCGCCTATTTTGAGTCTGGCCAAACGTTTACAGAAAACCAAGCTGGATGAGCCAGACATCTTATTTCGCACCCGCGACTGGCGGGCTTTGCTTAAGCTGCGTGGACCGGTTGAATGTGTCCAGGTCAGACGTTGCGGGAGCTGTGAGCATGAACATCCGGTGATGGCGACGAGTGGGCTTTATGATGCCTGCGGGCTGGTGTGCCATGACTGTGGCAATGTCTATTTTAAGGCTTATGACGATGCCTCTAAGCCGCCTAAGTGTGCCTGCGGCAGCCGTTTTCCGGCTGAGCCTGAGTCAGGCTGCCCGGACTGTGGGCAGGCTTTAAGTGATGATCTGGTGGCTGAAATTTCGCCTTATCAGTATTTTGCAGGGCATGGCTTTCGACGTGGTCCCGCTGCCTGAAAACGGTTAAGCGAGGCAGCGGGTATCGAGAATTAAACCTGAGCGGTAATCCAGTCCAGGGCCGCCTGGACAGAAGGCGCTTCGCCAGTCTGGACATTGCGGGTTGTTTCAGTGCCAGGCTGCATAGTGACTTCGCTGACAGCTGGATTGATATGGATAAAGTATTTTGCGCCGACCCAGCCCAAAGCAGGGAAGCGGTCATTGTTGATCATGGCCTGGACATCAGCTGGAAACTCGCCTTTGGCCTGGCTGCCGTCAAAGATCCAGCCCAAACCCTGGCTGGCTTTGGAGTGATTAATGCCTTTAACAAAAACAGCTTTGCGGAATTCCTCAAGCTCAACGTTGTTATAGTCTGTCCAGCTTTCGACTACCGTACGGATCGCGGGATGCCAGGTGATGTCGACTTTACCGTCAATGCTGTAGATATTCATAAGCTTATTCCTTTAGTCAGTTTTGTATTCAGTTTAATTCCGTGCAGGATTAAGACAGATTACGCCTCAGTCGCCGGAAAAGCAATTGCTCGCCAGCAAGCTTCAATGGTCTGATCAAGCTGATCGGCACGGCTGGGGAACTTTCCTGATTGCTGGCCGCTGATGACAGCTAAAAGAGCACCACTGATCATGGAAACGGCCATCATCGGTTCCATCGGCACAAACTGGCCACTGGCCTGACCTTCGGCTAATAAGTCGAGTGAGAGCTGAAGGGCTGGTGTCGCCTGCTGGCGTAGCTCAAGCGGAATATATGACGAGTGATTACAGGCGTTTAATAATTCCAGCTCTTTCCCGTGATCCAGGGCAAAAGTCGCCATTTTGCGCATAATCAGCGTAAAGCGGGTCTTGAGATCCGCTGTTGGGTCATAGTCACTGAGCAGAGCTTGATCAAGCAATGCGGCTGTTTCGCGATACAGGCTGCGAACCAGCTCTTCTTTACTTGGAAAATAATGATAAACCGTGCCAGAACCGACCCCGGCACGCGCAAATAATTTGCTAAATGAAAAAGCATGAAGCCCGCTCTCAACAATTAAATCCAGACTGGCAGCCAGGATATCTTCTCGTTTACTCATGGCTCTATTATATCGGTTTATAGGTGTTGGAATGTTTATTCCAAAAATCGTTGACATTCTCTATTCAGGCGGTTTAACATCTCAATTGGAATGATCATTCCAATTAAAAAACAGTCAGCGAATGGTGTGAAAGAGGTCAAGATGAACGGAGAACGGGTGTTGGTCACGGGTGGATCAGGTTTTGTCGGGAGTCACTGCATTCTGCAGCTGTTAGCAGCGGGTTATCAGGTGCGAACCACCGTGCGTTCTTTAAAGCGTGAGCAGGCTGTACGTGAGATGCTCAGCGCAGGGGGAGCTGGTAGACAGACTCTGACTGACAGACTGGAGTTTGTTGCGGCTGATTTGACCCAGGATGCCGGCTGGCCAGAAGCGGTTCAAGGCTGTGACTATGTTTTACATGTGGCCTCACCCTTTCCGATGACAGCTCCCAAACACGAAGACGAGCTGATTATCCCTGCTCGTGAAGGCTCGCTCAGAGTGCTGCGCGCTGCCCGTAATGCGGGTGTTAAGCGGGTTGTGCTGACGTCATCTTTTGTGGCGATTGGCTATGGTCATGCCCATAACCCCGCTTATTACACCGAAACCGACTGGACAGATATCTCGGGCCCGGGTCTCACAGCTTATGCCAAGTCTAAAACCCTGGCAGAGCGCGCTGCCTGGGACTTTATTGAGCATCAAGGTCGGGGTTTAGAGCTGGCTGTGGTTAACCCCGTTGGCATCTTTGGCCCCGCGCTCGGGTCTGATTACGCCGCGTCAGTTGAGCTGATTCGGCGCATGATCTCAGGCCAGGTGCCAGCTTTGCCACGCCTTTATCCAGGCATTGTCGATGTTCGTGACGTGGCTGATTTACATCTGCGCGCCATGACCAACCCCAATGCCAAAGGCCAGCGTTTTTTAGCTGTTGCCGGTGACGTTATGAGTGCCAAACAACTCGCTGATGCACTCCATCAGGGTTTAGGACCTGCCGTCAAACGCCTGCCCAAATATCTGATCCCTGACTGGGTTGTGCGTCTGGCTGCTCGGTTTGACCCTTCAATGGCCTTGCTTGTCCCAGAACTGGGCAAAATCCGCAATGCCAGCAACGCCAAAGCGCGTCGCCTCTTAGGCTGGACGCCGCGCTCAAACGAAGAAGCGATTTTAGCCAGCGCTGAGAGCCTGATTAAGCTGGGGCTAGCCGGCTAACGCCGGCGTTTGGGATGGTGAGTGGTGGGTTTAAGAGAAAGACTAAGAACGCTCGGTTTTGCCGACAGGTTGGCGTTATGGGTAGCGAGTGGTGAGTTTTGAGTTTAAGAAAAAGAATAAGCTGTCTCAGTTTTCTTCCCTGCCTTTAAACCCACCACCCACCACTCTACAGAACCTTCGGTTCTGCATAAGTGCCTTGTACACATCGCCCTCCGGGCTCTGCTACAAGCACTTAACCCACCACCGCCGGGCAAAGCCCGGCTTAGTACATCGGATGCCAGATAGGCAAAATATTGGGCTCTTTTTCGAGCTCGCTGAGCTCTTGTTGCCCCAGGTATTTTTTAGGCACAATCAGCTGGTAGACGTTATCGTCAAACCAGTCGTCAGACATGATGAAATAGCCTTTTTTGCCAACGTCAGCGCCCCAGCTGTTTTCGACTTTCCATTTAACTGGATTGCCCTCTTCGTCCAGGTCGACACCGACGATCAGCATACAGTGAGTCATTTTGGTTTCACCCATTTCTAAGCGCTGGGCTTGGGGCAGGCCCACATGGGTCTGGAACAGCAAGTCATAGTTATAAATGCCTTTGAGCAGCAGACCTTCCTGGCGCAGGCTATCGCGGCCCACGTCACAGGAGAACAAGACAGGCTCATGGTTTTTCAGCTTTTTCAGAGCATAGCTTTTAAACTGATCAAAAGGCAGATTGAGCGCCAGATGGCGCTCACCACCCACCATGCGGCGAGTATGCTCAACGCTATAGGTCTGATGATAAGGAGTGTCTTTCATCGGCGAGCTCCAGATGCAGACATATTCGTCGAGATCCAGCGAGACATATTTTTCGACAAATTGATGGGGGGTAATGTCTTTTTCGCGGAAAAACTCTTTGTCATTATTGCGATAGCTCCAGTTAAACTGCTGGGGCGGGGTGCCAAAGCACAGCACCATAATTTTGTAGAGTTCTTCGATATACCCAGTGCGGGCGTGCTGTATTTCTTCAAGCGGACGCTCTTCTTCCGCCATCTGGCGAATATTGGCCGCATACTGGCGCAGCTTGCTGGCGATCACTTTATTGTGAAGGGTTGAATCTTTAGAATAAGAGGCGTGCTGCATCACAGAGGCTGGCACCATGCCGTATTTTTTCACCAGATTCAGGAACATATACCAGTCGCCGCCATCAGGGATCGGATTGTCTAAATACGAACGGAGTTCGCGGTCGTGATAGCTGCGATCGCGGAACTGGACCATTTTTTCAAGGAAATAATTGGCCTTTTCAAATTTGTCCCAAAACATTAAATAGGGGCCAGAAAACTCAAAGCTTTTGACGTTGAGTTTGCGGCGGGTATAGTAACGCAGCATGTTCATCGCGGCAAAAATCCAGCAGACTCCCACTTTTTGCTGAGCGGTTGCTTCATCTGCAACATCGAGCTCATCCGAGAAGCAAAAATCCATACTTTTGATGAGATCACGGTTAACGGCCAGTTCGTTCAGATCCACGCGACCCATGGCGTTCATGATCAGACGGTTGAGGGAGCTTTCACGCATTTTTTCGTTGTAGTCCTGGATCATATCCAGATTAATTTCCATGCCGGATGCCTCTTGTTTGGAGTGGAATGAGACGAGTGAGCCTCGCTGAGGATCATGGTAGGGGCTCTGACGGCAGGGTGTCAACGGAAGCCGGCTTTGCCGACTGTTATGAGTGGTGGGTGGTGAGTGGTGGGTTTTTGAAGACCGCGAAAGAGGGTTTGAGAGGCTGTTAAAAGGGTGTCAATTAGGGTTAGGGCAAAACCGGTTTAAGGTGAAGAGAGATTTTAATGTTTGAATTTTAAAGGAATGTTTATGCAAGATTATCGTAAGCTCAGAAGCTGGGAATTTGCTCATGAATTGGCTTTGGATATTTATCAAGTGACTACTATTTTTCCGGAAACAGAAAAATATGGATTGGTTTTTCAACTTCGTAGAGCTGCTGCATCTGTGCCAACTAATTTGGCTGAAGGCTGTGCCAAAAATAGCGCGGCTGACTTGGCGCGTTTGATTCAGATTGCAATGGGCTCGATTAGTGAAGTGAGCTATTTGCTCTTATTAGCTAAAGATCTGACTTATCTTAAGCCTGAGGCGTATTTCAGATTGGATCAAGAAACCCAGACAGTCAGAAAAAATCTAATTGCCTTACAGAAAAAAATCTGCGAAAGACAGGCCGCCCTCAAAAGCAGCCAACCCAGCCTTTCTTAATGTTTTTCCCTGCTTTTGCCTTTTAAACCCACCACCCACCACTCACCACCCAAAACGCTTAGTCCTGTTCTAATTGAAACAAAAGTATTATCCTGTATGTATCAACTTGTGTTACGAGGCTGGATATGGATATTTTGGTGCAGTATCTAAATGAAGTGATTGATGCCGCTGCTGAGGGTAATCGGGATTATTGTCTGGGTTTAGAAACCGTTGGGGATGATAGCCGCTGGGCTCAACTCAGCTGGGATTTATTGAATTTTGCTTACCCGTTTAGTGAACCGCCGCTTGAGCTGCTGCGCCGTAAGGGGATTATTCCACCTAAAGATGTCAGCTTAGAAGAATGGCAGGCGGGTCGCTATGTGACGTTTGGGCATGGAGTAGACCCTTTGCCTGAATTGGCGATGTTTATTCGTAATTATCTTGAGCAGATTCTGGGCTTAGCGCTGACGCCAGGGGCCTATGCTTTACTCAGGCCTTGAGATCAGCGCCGCGACTGTTATACTGGCCTGCGCTTTATTTCTGTCTGGAGGTCTGTAGAGATCTGTATGAAACCAAGTTTGACGGTTCTGACACTGACAGTCGAAAATCTCGAAAAAGCCGTGGCCTTTTACCACGATGGCATGGGCTTAAAAACGGAGGGCATTATTGGCACAGAATTTGAATATGGGGCTGTGGCTTTTTTTGAACTGCAAAAGGGCTTAAAACTCGGCCTTTGGCCGCGCAAAAGTCTGGCCCATGATTCAGGGCTACCCGTCAGCCAAGCCGGGTCTCCGGGTTTTTCGCTAGGCCATAACGTCAGCTCGGAATCTGAAGTGGATCAGGTTATGCAGCAGGCCGAAGCGGCTGGAGCTGTGATGGTTAAAGCAGCTCAAAAGACTTTTTATGGGGGTTATGCAGGCTATTTTCAGGATCTGGATGGCCATCTTTGGGAAGTAGTCTGGAATCCTCATTTTGAGCCTGCATAATCACCTTTAATCTTTCTTTGCTGTTGCGCTTGAGTTACAAGCACTTGGCATAAAAACATACTGGCTGTGCCAGAATTAGGGGCTGAGCACAGCGTTTGTTTGTTTTTTCTCAATGCGATTGTTGAGCACTTTAATGCCAATTGCAAAACCAAGCGCCAGCAGCCCCGCTAATAATAGGCTCCAGGGCTCAGCATCCATTACCGTAAACCACTGGCTGTAAAAGTGAAGCGTACCTAAACCCGCAACGGCATTGACGATCGCGCGCTGCTGATTACGCCAGGCCCAGAGGCCTGCTAGCGCCATTAGAATCGCCCAGATAAGGGCATAGCTTTGCGAGCTCAGCACTTTGCCTGTCTCTAGGCCTGCTAATGGGCCCGAGAGTGAAGCTAACCAGAAGTGCAAATTTGTCAGCAAAATGCTGGTGAGCAAAGCCGCACGTGACAGTTCTGACAAAGGCGACTTGAGTCTTTTGACGGCCTGTAGCAATAAAACAGAAAGCAGGCTAAAGCTGGCAATTGAGAGCAGAGGATTTTGAAAAATCAGTTCATAATCCAGGCTGCCGTGACGAGCATAGAGACAGCCGGCAAGGGTCAAGGTCGCTAAGACGCTAAGCTGCGGGCTCTGGGCCAGAATGGCGGTAGCGGTATAAATCAGGGTCACAAGTCCCAAGGCTGCTAGATTCCATTCAGCTTGCACCAGGATGCCGCCACCGCTCATTAAGGCGCCCAGCATCAGGCTGATTTGCGCCAGAATCTGCCATTGCTGGGCCCATTGACTGCGCAAGAGCAGCAGGCCACTCAGCAGAATCACCAGACCCAGGATAATACTGGTTAAGGCAGTGGGGATTAAAGCTAAGGTGGCGCTGCTGACGGTGAGCACGCCAAAACCAATCAGATAGTTAATCGCGGCTGAGCCGGTGTTGTCGCTGGCAAAGCGGCTAAAGCGCTGATGTTCTTCAGGGGTGATTTTGCCTGCTTTGAGCAAGGCATCAAGATCAAGCGTAACTTTCATAGCTGACCTCCGCTTGTTGTTAGCTTAGCAGAGCAAACCTGTGTGCCTGGACACACCGGACTTTCAGATTGGGCAGGTAAGTGAGATAGGGGAGGTTTGATACACGTAAGCTGGAATATGCCGAGGCAGAGTCGTTCAGAGGCAGAGTTTTTTGGCCTGGAGTGCAGCTGCTAACAAGCCAAATTAAGCTCAGAAGCCGGGGTGATATGCTATTTCAGATCTGCTGGTTTAAGCGGACTAAACGCTTGAACAAACTTCAGCCAAAGGCGTATGAAAGAACAGATAGAACAGGAGAGCTTGTATGCCAAAACATTTGCAAAAACATCTAACCAAGCATCTAAACAAGCGTCAATACCAGCCCTGGCTGCTAAAGCTGAGTGTGGGCGTTTTAGTCGGACTCATTCCCGCCGCAGCGTTGGCTTGTAGCTGTCTGGGGCCTGCTCCTTTGGGTTTATTGGGCAAAGACGGGACCCTGCCTGCCAATAGCTGGGGGGTACTCTGGGACAATCAATCCCGCTCCCAAGATAATCCCCAGACTTTAGCGCCAGTTAAAATTATTGGCCCTGGTGGTAAACCTCTCAAACTGGAGAGTAAACCCATCAGTCCTGAAGCAGGCGTTAAACTGGTGTTGTTACGGCCTGCAGGCGGATTTAAACCTGGTCAACAATATCGTTTTGAAGGTGTCTCAGGACGTCAAGAAGCCCAGCGTATAACGGTCTCACGCTCTGCAACAGCGCTTACCAAAGCTCACACTGCGCTTGAATTAAAAGTTGGAGCGTTAAAACGTGAAGCGATTACAGTCCTGACGCGTTATGGCAGTTGTTCTACGACTGTGTCTACAAATGTGGTGCCGATTGAGCTCAATCTGCCAGCAGCAGCTTTGCCGTTTAAAGATCAGCTTTATTATCGGACTGTGGTTGATGGACAACCCTGGAAGCCCCTGCGCAGTCTGTGCTCTCAGCCTGTGCCTGGGGTCAGTTGGCTCGGTGAGCGTGGAAGAGATCAGCTGTTTAGTGCCTGTGCGTCTGGGGCTGAAGAAGGCTTAAAGCCAGGTGTACACAGTGTTGAGATGGTCGCTTCTTTGCTTGGGACAGATATTCTTTTTAAAAGCAAAAAAGTCAAAGTTGAGTTGAAATGCCCTACTGCTCAGTCTTAAGGGGTTTGCAAACTAAGCAATAGGGAAGCTAAGAGCTTATTAGATAGATGTCTAAACAGGCTGTTTTAGCTCTTCGCTAGACATCTTATGGTTTTCTCGTCGAATTTCAAAAGTGAGTTTAGGCGCTGCCAGTACATCTGGCAATAAGTCATAAAACTCACGTTTGTCAAAGTGCTGCCAATCTTTGCGAATCCCGTCGCGCTGGCTGGCTTTTTGACGAAGCACAATAAAGAAAAAGGCATGAATCAAATCTTTGATTTGTGAGAACGAAGTGACGCGCACCAGACGACGCCACATGGAGATGGGGCGTAAATAAAAATCACGATGAGCGTCTTTGTAAAAGTTCTGAATCTCTTCTTCTGTCACAGTCGGCAGACGCATCATAAAAGAAGAGAGTTCATAATCGCTCCATTCTTCTGAAACCAGATAATCATTTTCTTTGGCCCATTTATAAAGCTGGGTGCCAGGATAAGGCGTGCAGATATTGTAAAGCGCAATATCTGGATCGAGCTCAAGGCTAAAATCGAGGGTTTTTTTCATGGACGCAACCGTTTCACCCTGATTGCCAAAGATAAAGGCTGCTCGGGAGTCAATTCCGACTTTGCGGGCAATACGAATGGTTTCGGCGGTTTTTTCGCGGTTAATCGTTTTGCCGATATTTCGCAAAATCTCTTCGTCTCCAGATTCAACACCGATTAAGACCTGATGGCAGCCTGCTTTTTTCATGGCTTTGGCCATTTCTTCGCTAAAGCAGTCTGAACGGACAAAGGCTGCCCAGGTGATATCCAGATTTTCTTTGATCATAAGCTCACAGAACTTCATGACATTGGGCTTCATTACGGTAAAGGTATCATCATAAAACTGAATTTCACGAATACCATAAGTCTTTTTGAGATATTTAATTTCTTCAACCACATGTTCAGCGCTGCGTGTGCGTAATGTGGTTTTAGCTGAATTGCAGAAGTTACATTTTCCAGGGCAACCGCGAGTCATGACCATATTGATTGCCGGTAGACGTTTATAGGCACCAATTGCTGGGTAATATTTGTCCATTGGCGCCAGATGATAAGCGGGAAAAGGGTATTTATCCAGATTCATTTCAACCGGACGGGGACGGTTATGAATCACTGTGCTGCCCTGACGATAAGAGATTCCACCAATTTCTTCTAAGGGTAGCCCCTGAACCAGTTCAAGAAAAGGCTCTTCTCCGTCGCCTCTGACCACTACGTCAACCGCCAGATTACACAGTACTTCAGCCGGCATGGCTTCTGGATGGACGCCGCCAAAAACAACTAAACAATCTGGTACGACTTGTTTGACCAGCCGAGCGATAGCATGAGCTGCGTTTGCTGTCGCTGTGACCACCGAAAAACCGGCAACTTTAGGGCGCGTTTGTTCGAGATACTGGATAACTTCTTCAGCCGAAAATTTTTCAACATGAACATCCAGAACCTTGACTGAATGTCCTTTGCTTTCTGTGTAGGCAGCTACGCTAAGCAGACCCAGTGGAGGCATGGCTGATTTGATGCCATGCCAAATATTCTCGTCCTTAGAAATCCAGGGTGGGTTGATTAAAAGGGCATCAATTCTCTCATTGAGCATTTAGTCCACAGGTCCTTCTAGCTAAGTTAAAGACTTATTCCCAGATTAAGCATTTATCAAACAGCGTCTGTGATTTTCTCTTGGCTCTTTTGATTTTAACAAATGATTTTAACAAATCGCTTAGCTGACGGTTTTTTTAGCCAGCTAAGCGGCTGAGTTTATTCTGCCTTACTACGAGGTTTGCTTTCTGGGGCGCGATCCTGGCTTTGGCGTTCTAGCATCCAGGCCGGGTATTCTCTGGGCAGTTTACTGACTTCGTTAAGCGTATTTAACTCGTCATCACTGAGGCAAATCTCTGTGACGGCCAGATTTTGTGAAAGCTGCTCAGTGGTTTTGGCCCCAATGATAATACTCGTCATGGCTGGCTGATGCAGCACCCAGGCCAGGGCAATCTGGGCAACGGAGACCTGATGGGATTCGGCAATCTGGCGCATCACGTCAACACAGTCAAAAGCCCGTTCTTTCTCCACTGGTGGAAAGTCAAAGCTGATGCGGCGTGAGCCTTCGGGGCCACTGCCATCCCGGTTAAACTTACCGCTGAGCAGGCCACCGGCAAGCGGGCTCCAGGCCAGAATGCTTAACTGCTGATCCAGGGCCAGTGGCACAATTTCACGCTCTAAGTCACGGCCGGCAATCGAATAATAAGCCTGAATACTTTCAAACCGGCTCCAGCCGCGCTGAGCAGAGGTGCCTAATGCTTTCATAATCTGCCAGGCAGCATGATTGCTGACGCCCAAATAGCGCACCTTGCCCTGATTAACAAGATCATCAAGTGCGCTGAGGGTTTCATCTAATGGGGTAACGGGGTCAAAACCATGAATCTGGTAAAGGTCGAGATAATCCGTCTGCAGGCGCTTCAGGCTTTGTTCGACCTGAGTAAAAATATGTTTGCGGCTTAAGCCGACATGATTGGCCCCTTCGCTCATGCGACCGCGCACTTTGGTTGCAATGACCAGATCATCGCGATTTAGACCTGTGTCTTTTAAAGCCTGGCCCAGTAGTTTTTCTGATTCACCAAACGAATAAACGTTGGCGGTGTCGATAAAATTAACGCCCGCTTCAACCGCTAGTTTAATGTGGCTGTTGACTTCTTCTTGCCCCAGCGAGCCGACAACTTTCCAAAAGCCATCACCTCCGTAAGTCATGGTGCCTAAGCAGATTTCTGAGACATACAGGCCAGTACGGCCCAGCAGATGATAACGCATGCTGATTTCTCCTAAACATTAAGTATCTGAGTGGTCTCTAAATGCGGCAGGCAGCGTCTTTTTGATGCTGCCAGCATAGCTTAGCGCGTTAGCGTTCTATTTGACTTGGATTTTTCTGCTGAGTTTTAGAGATTTTTATCTGCTAGTGGGCTGAATATTTGAGCGAGCTGCTGCACTGTACTCAGGCTGCCGTCAAGCTGCAGGGTTGGACCTGTTTGTTGGGCTAACAGAGCCTGATGGGCTGGGAGATTATTGCGCTCAGCGCTTCCATCGTCATAGCCACAGGTCCAGTTCATAAACCAAAGATGGTCTTGGTACATATCGCCACCCGGTTCAATCCGTGAGCCAAAGCGCTGAGATTCACGCTGGCGCAGGCGTTTGAGTCTCAAATCCAGCGGTAAGATCATCAAGATTAGCAAGCTGGGAATCAGCAGCGGATGTGCTCCCCAGTTTAAGACATTGCCTGAAATCACCCACTCTTGATGCTCTTTTAAATCCTGGGTGATCAGCTGTAGACAAGCCTCTGGTGAGCGCTGACGCTGAAAAGGTGGGTCTGTGGGCTCATGAAAATAATCGTCAGCATCAAAGTGGGCACAGCCTAATTGCTGAGCTAAGGCTTGACCTAAAGTGGTTTTACCACAACCTGACGCGCCAATCAGATGAATCCGATGCATCTCTTTTTCTCCAAGTTTTCAGTTTAGGCTGTATGAGATAATAATGGCCAGTTATTTTAATAAGGTCCAGGGTGATGACTAAATGAGCGCAGAGCTGCTTAGCAAAAGCCGTCTGATTCAAGACCTAAAATCACTGGGCCTGAGCGCCGGGCAGACCGTGATGTTACATGTATCAGTCAAAAGCCTGGGCTGGATAGTGGGTGGGCCTGACATTGTCCTAGAAGCTTTACTGGATGTGTTGGGCCCTACAGGAACCCTGATGATGTTAGCCAGTTGGGAAGATAACCCCTATGAACTGGCTGATTGGCCAGAGTCTAAACGTCAGGCTTATTTAGCAGAATGCCCGGCTTATGACCCTGCACGTTCACGGGCTGACTGGCGCGAGATGAGCATTCTCAGTGAATACCTGCGCACCTGGCCAGGGGCTGTACGCAGCCGTCACCCTTTTTCATATGTGGCAGTGGGTCAGCACGCTGACTGGATTACACGAGATCAGCCCTGGCAATATCGCGATGGGCACGGCTCACCTTTAGCTAAACTCTGTGAGCTGAATGGCTCTGTGCTCTTGTTGGGCTCTCCTTTGGCCAATGTCACCCTCTTACATCATGCTGAATTTTTGGTTCAAGTGCCGAATAAGCTCATTGATCGCTATACCTTGCCTGTGCTTTTAGAGGGGCAACGGGTCTGGATGGACTTTGAAGAATTTGACACCACAAACGGTATTGTGGACTGGCCTGAAGACTATTTTGAAAGCATTGTCAAAGCTTATTTGGCCAAAGGTTATGGGCAGTGTGCCAAGGTCGGAGCCGCTGATTCCCAACTTTTTAAAGCCGCTGACTTACGGGATTTTGCGATTGCCTGGATGGAAGAGCATTTTGGCTGATATAGATGTTTGGTTTATCTGTTTGGCCCGCTCAAGATTTGCAGATACCCCAATCTGTCTGAACAATCAACTTTTGTTTGGGCCTGGAATTTGCCCTTATCAAAATAAAGTGGTGATTATTCAAATTCATCAACTCTTAAGACCGGTGGATTCTGAGGAAAGCTCATTTTCATTAACGCGCCTTGGTTTAAGTGTCTGCCAAAGAAGAACAAATTGCCTTGTTCATCAATATTTAATAAGGTGAGACCGGATTCTCGTTCGGGTTCTTGAGGATCAAAAGAGTCTTTGGGCAGAACCAGATAGCGTAGAATTTTAGTTTGAGGATTAAAGACAGCAAAAGAGGGTTCTTTACCAATAAAACTGCCTTGTCTTGCAGTGATGTAAATTAGTTTGTGTTGAGGGTGATATAAAACTTTGGTTGGGGAGTATAAGGTTGGGGTAAAATACCCATTTTGATGAATTTGTTTAGACTGGCCTCCTTCTAACAGATAAATATTTTTTTGTATTTTATTTATGGCATAAATTTTTCCTGATTGAGGCTCAATTGTAAAGAAGAATCCCATTGACCCGCTGTCCTCTCTTTCAGGGTCTGACAAGTCATAGATGGTTTTTACACTGCCATCTGTAAGGGAAATTTCACGAAGATATCCGTATTGATCGGATGTTAATAGACGATTACGTGGTAGATCGGCTTTAAAATCTTCAAAACTGGAATAAACAGCTGCGTTAGCCCGGCCATCTTTGATCTCTTGTTTATCAGGAAGTCTTCCTGGTCTTGATAAATAAGGTTGACCACTAAAGGTGCTCACGATTCCATCCGGAGTCAGCTTGCGAATACCGACGCCTTGATCGGCCAAATACAGATTGCCCGCTTGGTCAAAAGCACAGCCTTGTGGATCAAAAAAGAGGGCTTGTTCTAAGGGGCCATCCTGATATCCTCGATTAACTAAAGGACTTTGATCGGGAAAACGGGGTTGATGCAAATAAACAAGCTGGCCATCCAGGGTTTCTTTTACAATCCAATTGTCACTTACGCTATAAACACTGCCATCTGGAGCCCGGCACGCACTTCCAAAACTCTTTGAAGCAAAGACGGTTGAAAGGACAGGTAGTAAGGGAGTGGGGAGTGGTGTTGGTGACACACTGGCTGTTGGGAGCGGTTCATCCGTCTGCTGAGGAGTGGGTAAAGGGCTTGGTTGGACGGTCGGAGCGGTTATCGGCAGAGGCAGTACTTGAGCCTGTGGTTGGCAAGCAATTATACCCATCAGCCATAGACAGGAAAGAAACGTCAAGCTAGCTCTATTAAATTTATTCATAATAAATACTCAAACGCATCGTAAAACTATTTGGACCACCCGTATTGATAACATCAAATGCAATTTCGTTAATACCGCTGTGAAATTGTGCAGGCTCAATCTCAACGCTTTTCATGGCCATCCAGCTTCCACCTACAAAATAAGGTTGTGTCATGCCATTTAAATAGACTTTTGTATAATCATCGACTACGAGTTCTAATTTTGCTTTTTTAACAGTGACACCTGAAGGAATATTAAAAGTTCTTTTAAATGAGCAATCAATCCATCTATAGCATTGCATCCACTTTTCATCGGCAGGAATAGGGGCTGGTAAAACAGCAACGCCTGGTCCTGGATATTCACGTACTTCAATTGAATTTGAAGTGCTTTCCCAGGCAGGTGAATCGTTTGTTGACAAAACAATTTGAGGTTGAGGTTCAGGGCACGTTTCGGAGTTTTGGCATTCATGAAGGGATAAATCAGAGAGACTGCCTGAAGTCGTATTACGTGCGGTAAGCATTTGAATTTCATGATCAGAAATACTGCTTTGATCTTGATGAAGCCAGCCTTTGATCTCAAGCGTAGAACCTGGGTTAAAAAGTTCAGGGTACTTTTGATTGAGAGGAGGTATAGTTTGGTAGATCTCTCCTCTGGAATCGCTCACAGATCCATCATTTCGGATAAGCAGACGCAGGGTTTTAGCCTTTTTAGCCCCAACGCGTGAATCTTGCAAAGCTGCAAAAGCATTTAAACCAATTGGATTGGGCGTCTGACGAAAGTTGAGTGCAGGCAAAACGGTGCCAGTAGTTTGTAAGATATTTAAGGTTTCTTGGTAACTTAAATTTTTATTCCAGGATTTCATCAAAGCAATGGTCCCTGCAACAAGTGGCGCAGCATAACTTGTTCCTGAATTTAAACGATATTCAGTCGCATATCCTTGTTGTACAATCATTGTCGCAGTCGGGTTATTTGCAGGTTGTTGATAGGGATTTGGATAATAGGGAACCGATACTGGCTCGGTTGTACTTTTTTCTGCCAAGGTAAAAATATCTTTAGCAGGTGCCCAAATATCAACTCGCGATCCATAGTTTGAGGAATGAAAATCAGGTGAACTGCCGAAAATAGCACGTTCATATCCTCGAACAGAAGGTTGATAACCCCCTACCGTAATTACATAGGGTAATGAAGCTGGTAAATATGTTAGTTTACCAGCTTCGATCTGTAGACCTCTGTTTCCGGCAGAGGCAACCACAATGATATTTCGATTAGCTAAGGCTTGTATCATTTTTTCAAGTAAATATGCGTAAAAGCCCTTCTCTGTCAATCCAAAAGAAGGAATAATAGAATTTTGATTGATAAAATATAGGTCTTCAAAACTAACAGCTACACCAACACTGAGATTAATAACATCTACATCAATGTTTTCAGATAAAATACGTCCCAATTGACGGGCTATATTAAGATGACTGCCTCCACCAACTATTGCCATTGGTAAGAGTTTACTAGCGGGAGCGGCCCCTGCAATGCCGTATTTATCATCCATAGCAGAAACAGCTGTTTGAGAAACCCAATAGCCATGATTAGGATCCTTGACCAACTTAAATTTTTGGGCAGGATAAAGACTGAAATCGGTAATTTGTTTATTCTGATCTTTTGGAAGCCAGTCTTGAATTTCGGTATCGTGCTTATCACATGGTGCTTGGACAATTAAAATAAATGAGGTACTTTTACATTCACTGCTTAAATAACTGATTTGATTTGCTGGTGCGAGAACAGCTCTATTTTTAAAATCTGGATAACCTGAAATGTTTTGTGTATAACGATCTTTTGTATGTAGCGCATCATAAAAGTAACCAAAGTGATCATCTAAAACGGCCAGGGTTGCATTTTGACCAATTGAATATTCCCAAGCATCCGTTAAATGGCTTGCTTGTAGCCACCACATTTTGTCAGAAGTTAAAGGGAGTTCGGGTACAAGCTGTGACTGAGGCCAAGTTTGAATGGCTTCATTGGTATTAATGCCATGTTGATCCCAGACATGGTTTAAACCAGTCGCATAAATTAAATGGTTATATTGGTTTTGGATAGATGCAGCCAGGGCAAATGTTTTGACTGTATTAATAGATGAAAAAACAGCGTTTTGTAATCCTGGACTGTCTGGTCGTTGATTTAAAGCTTGTATATCAGCTACCAAGGAGTTGAGTGAAGCGTCCTCTAATTGAATTTGCAAATGAGCCATTGAAACACCTTCAAAACCCAAACGGCTTTTTACCTGCAAAGGGTAATGTTGAAGCAAAATCTGGAGATTTTCTTCTGCTGGCTCTTGAAGTGCCACCCATATCTCTCCGACGATAAATTTGGAGCGGCTTTCTTGGTTAATCCAGGATGACCCAATAAAATAATCTTCATGACTACTTTGTTGTAAATCCCCTTCATACGGTTCTAGCCCGCCTAAACGAACCAAGGCGTCAGGGAAAAACAAATTAGTATCGTTGTTAAGTCGACGATCGGCTTGGTTTAAATCATGTGCATATTGCCAGTTGCGACGTTTTAACAAAGTACCTGCGGCACCGCTCTCTACCACACTGACAGTAATCTGAGTATTGGTTTGGCCTTGAAAGCGCATCAGCAGGGAGTTTTTTTGTGGCAGTAAATAGCCTGATTTGAGCAGTTCGGGCTGGCTAGGATTGAGCCGGAGCTGCTCCGCTAACCAATTACCATTGGCATTAAGCGAAAGGGTAACAGGCTGTGTCGGATTACCTTGGTAGGCGACATGATAGCTGTACCGTTTGCTGGTATCACTGACTTCAAAAGCTTCTGTCATCTCGAAGGTTTGTTCATTGCTTAACGTGATTTCTTTTTGATACACAATGCTACCTTCAGGTAGAGCTTGAATAGAAAAGCTATCCGAGCGAGCCTGACTTAAATCAACTTTACGACCTGAGGTCTGTTTGATTAAATCCGTGTCGATTTTTATGGAGACAGGACCCGTGTACGGCTTGGATTTGGAGTTTTGTCTTGTTTGAGGTTTTAAGGCTGCAGTTTGTAGATTCGAAATGTTTTGTTGGGGACCACAGGCAGCCAAGAAAAAACAAATGGCCACAAACAAATGACAAAACTTGTTTTTTTGCAGGTTGTTCATTTTGTTTTTCCTTTAAAATTTGTGATAAATCGTGCCAAATGGCGAGCTATAAACCAACAGGTGCTCCGACATAACATTAAAGCTGTCAGGGTTAGGAATATGTACAATTGTTTCAGCACTGCCATCGTTGAGGATCTCACTTTGGAAGCCAAATCCAAACTCACCGTCAACGGTCGTGTATGAAAATTTGGGGTTAAGCATCAGGTTTTTTCCGCTTAGACGCAGGCGCACTGCTTTGCCTTCGGTATTGCGCAAAACTTCAACATGGTTGATCTGGGGAATTAAGTCATCAACATGTACTGGATCGCCCACTTTGATTAGGGCGTCACTGTACCAATCGCCTTGTTCAATTGCAAGGCGGTGTAAGCCTTTGAGATACAGATCAGGTAAATATTGGCTGTTGAAGCGAGCTTGAATTTGATGACCTGTCACTGAAATGGGTTCTAATAAGATGCTGTCGTTTAATAAAATTCGTGCGCTGGGTTCTTGACCTATAAAGCTTTGTTGTAATAAAGGGGGCTCTAAGCTAAACAAAAATTCGCTGAGCTGTAAATCTTGGCCATTAACGTCTTTAAAAGTGCCAGTAATAGTCAGTTCAATTGTTTTACCTGAATAGTCTGGAACGATGCTGCCAGGGGCTTCTTTACCCAAGATGCTTTCACCACTGTCGTTGAGCAAAACGTTACTGATCAATAATTCGGGACTACGGTTCTCTGCTTCAATGGGGCATTTTAAATCGGGATCTGTTGCACTTATACTGACCAGCCGTGCGCCAACACGCCACGCTAAAGTAGGGCTGTTAAAGCGAATGATATGAGGTGAAGCAGGGAACACAGGGCTTTGGCCTGCTTCAAAACGGGTGGGCTGACCCTGATTGGCAGGGACAGGTTCAAAACGATTTTGACTGCCGATCGGTAGGGTAACAGCATGATTTAACAAATTGCGGTAACTCAGATAGGCCCGATAACCACCTTGAGGGTCTGATGCGACACAATCCACTGCTGGAATCACTTTGACAGAGGCTGGTATTTGGGCTTCGGGCTGGCTATGGCCTTGTAAACTAAATCCACCAGGTCCAGAGTGATTAAAGCGCAGCACATAGTCTGTGCCATCATTGCTTTGCCAATCAGCAGGCACTGCCATTGGGCGCTGGGGCAAGTACC